>JAGVGS010000109.1 GCA_020057015.1 Candidatus Omnitrophota bacterium
CGGGGGTGGTGGCAGCGGGGGGACCACGCCGCCGCCGCCCGCGGCCAGCTCGACGCCGGCCTATCGGGTGACGGTGGGCGATGGCAACCCGGTGATTACCTCGCCGGTGGCGAATCTCGCGATTGCCGCCCCGGCCGAGGCGGTGGAGATGAACCTCTCCACCATCGACTTCGGCCAGGGGCAGTGGCAGCAGAAGACCGCCGAAGTGCATGACATGCCGCTGCCTCCGGGCTCAGGCGAGAAGCGCCTCTATGTGCAGTTTCGCAACAGCACCGGCACGGTGCTGGCCTCGCTGATCAAGTCGGTGGTGTTGGTCGAAACCGGCTTTACCGGCGTGGTGACGCTGACGCTGAATGAAGCGGCCGATACGTTCGTGTTCAGCAATAGCAGCGGCTCCAACTTCGCGGCGCAGCCGACGCTCACAGCCGGCAAGTACGACGTCGGCTATGACAATATCGCGCTGCTGGCCTTTGCGATGCCCCCGCTGCCCGCCGGGGTGACGGCCACCGCGCAAGGGGCCACGCTGGAGCTGTACCTGATCGACAACACGCGCAACACCTCGCAAGCGCTCGTGGTGCATGAGCCGACGGCGGCGTGGAGCGAGGATGGCGCGACGTGGAGCAACCGGCCAGCCCTGTCGGCCAACCCGGTGAGTGCGAGCCTGCTCTTTACGGGCCGCGCCGAGGCGTTTCGATGGAAGGGCTTCACGGTGGATCCGACCGTCATCACGCGCTGGCTGCAGGATCCTGTGGCGGCCAAGGGATTGGCGGTCATCGGGACCGGCGCGCCGGGGCTGACCTCGGTGCAGCTCACCTCTTCAGAGTCGTTCCATGCGACAGAGGACCGGCGACCGAGGCTCAAGCTGACGCTCGCTGTGAGCGCCCAAGATAGCGGGGCCCCAGTGATCAGCAACCTGCAAGCGGCTGGGCTGACAGACAGGTCAGCGCGCATCGAGTGGGCCACGAATGAGCTGGCCGATGGGCAGGTGGAGTATGGCACGACGACGGCCTACGGCCAGCAGGGGACTTTGCAGACGTCGCTGTCCACGGCACATGCGATCACTCTGACCGGGCTTGCCGGCCAGACCACCTACCACGCCCGCGTGACATCGAAGGACGCGGCAGGCCAAACAGCGGTGTCCTCGGATGTGGTCTTTACGACCACTGGGCCACGGCTGGGCGATCTCAACCAAGATGGCGCGCTGACTGGGGCTGATGTGACGGCCATGGTGGGCCAGTTGGTGGGGTTGTCGCCCAAGACGCCGGCTACCTGCGATATGAATGCCGATGGGCAGGTGACTCTGGGAGATCTTCAACTCCTCGTGAATCAGCTCGATTAAGGACCTTGGGCTTCACAGATTCATAGAGCCGACTCTATGACAGAGTCGGCTCTATGCTTTCCTGATGGCCTCTCAGCAATCGTAATAACCTGTACACTTCTTAAGACTATATAGGACTGTCCTGGACAGTCCTATGTTGTCCTAGTAGTACGACAAGCATTGTAACTATATGTTAGTGAATGAGTTATGCACGAACTCTTCATTGAATGAGTCGATTGACGTCGTCAACGTGCTACATAGGCACGTCTTTATAAAGACACAGCTCATAGCACTGTTTGCCAGAAGCATGCTCTGTACAAGATCTATCCGTTTGTAATACAATGGGTTGTAGAAAAATCCAGATAGAATACCCCTCCTGCTCCTCTTGGCATACTTACTGCTTCTTACTAGGACAGCGTAGGACAGTATCGTACACATCGTTATTCACCTAGACCGAACCGGAGCGTGATGATGGAGAATGAGGCTGCACAAGCAGGCGCTGCGTCGAATGGCCGTCTGACAGTGACTGAGGTGGCGCAGCGGCTGGGCATCAGCGTCAAAACGATCTTGCGCTGGGAGAAGGCAGGCAAGATTCGCCGGGCCCGCAGAGACTGGCGCGGGTGGCGGGTCTACGCGCCGGAGGACCTGGAGCAGATTAAGGGTTTTTTCCAAACCGTCTATTAAGGAGGAGCAGGGGATGAAGGAGTCTTGCAGACAAGCCGTAGGCTGGTACTTGGCCGCCCTCGTGATGGGGCCGGCGATCCAAGTGCTTGCTGCCGATGACGCGCAAGTGCCGGTCAATGTGCAACCTGGCCAGGTGCAGGGCCATAACGCCGCGCCGGTGCCCCAAGGACCCGAAGCTATTCTCCCGCTGCCGGAAGCTAATCCGAACTTGCTGGGCTACCGTCCGATTCCTGAGAGTATGCTGCCCACCAGCATCGCGCCGGCCATGTCCAGCGCGCCGGCCACACCCGCCAACGTCCCCACGCCGACCAACCTCGGCGGACCAGCCTACGCCATGGGGCCCTACACCTTGGGCAAGGACGACGTGGTGCAGATCGTGGTGCAGGGCCAGCCGGACTTCACCGGCACCTTCCTGATCGGCCCCGATGGTGGCATTCAATACGGTTTTCTCGGGGATGTGCCGGCCGAAGGGCTGACGAAAGATGAGCTGGCCCAGGTCATCGCGCAGCAGTTGAAGCGCTTTGTCCGGGTGCCCTCGGTGAACGTGATTATCGTGGGCTTCAACTCCAAGGCCGTCTATATCCTCGGGCGCGTCGCGCGCCCGGGCAAGTACGCCATGCGCGGCGACTCGGTCAAGATCCGCGACGCGCTGATCGCGGCGGGCCTGGTGGTGCGCCATGCCAAGCTGCGCAAAGTCCACATCGTCAAATCCGATCCCAGCGATCCCTCCTACCGGGTGGTCGACATGTTCAAGGTGCTGTATAAGGGCAAGATGCGGGAGAACGTGGACCTAGTCAACGGGGACATCATCGTGGTGCCCACGACCGTATGGGGCGGCATCAACGACTTTCTCACCGAGCTGATCGCGCCCGGCAGCCACGCCGCACGCGCAGCCGCCGTCGCGGCGCTGTAAACAGGAGACCCTGATGACCTCGTCGAACAACGTGCAAGTCGGCTGGCAGGATTATCTCGCCATCGCCTTTCGGCGCCGCGTCTTCTTCATCACGCCGGTGGTGCTCTCCCTCGTCATCGGGGTGCTGGTCAGCCTCTTTGCCCCGCGCGTCTATCAGGCGACCGCCCTGATTGCCATCAACAGCGAGAAGCTCATCAACCCGCTCATCCAAGGCCTGGCGGTCCCGACGGCGATCAGCGATCGCCTGCAGACGCTGCGCGAGGAGATCCTCAGCTGGACCAACCTGAACCGGTTGATCACCATGCACCATCTTGACGCGCGCATCCCGAAGGATCGGCCCACGGCCCTGGAGCATTTGGTGGGCGGTCTGCGCAAGGACATCAAGGTGAAGATGCGCGGCCAGACACTGATCCAGGTCAGCTATGAAGGGCGCCAGCCCGGCAAAGTGCAGGAGATCGTGAACTCCCTGACCGACATTGTGATCGAGCGCAACGCGGCCATTCAGGAAGAAGAGGCCCAAACCGCCATTAGCTTCATCGAGGCGGAGCTGAACGTCTACCGCGGCAAGCTGGAGGTCTCTGAGCAAGCCCTGCGCGAGTTCAAGGAAGTGCACATGACGCAGATGCCGGTGGCAACGGCGCTCAATACCCAGCTGCGCGAGTTGGAAGTGACGCTTTCGAATTTGATGATCGACAATACCGAGGAGCACCCGCGGGTCCTCGATGTGCGCCGCAAGATCGAGGAAGTGCGCAAGCAGCGCGATGAAGAGGTCCGCCGGCTGGTGGAAAAGGGCGTGCTGGAAGGCAACGACCCGGCGATGCACGAGCAACTACTGAACCAGCTCTCGGCCCAGCAGCAGGTTGCGGCCCAGGCCGCCGCCTCGCAGCGCACGCAGCAAGCCGTGGCCGCGGTGGTGCAGGGCATGGAGCAGCCGGGCATGGCCGTGGGCGGTCCGACCGCTGTCGTGATCGGCCAAGGGGAGGGGGGGCAGACCGTCCAGGTGAATGACGCGGCCGCCGCGTCCTTGACGCTCGCTCCCCGCCAGCAGCAGGAGCTCTCCCGATTGACCCGCGACTACTCGGTGAACGAGACCATCTACCGCGGGATGTTGGAGAAGCTCGAGAAGGCCAAGATCACCGGCCGCTTGGGAGAAGATGATCAGGGGGGCAAGTTCACCATCATTGAGCGAGCGCGCTATCCCCTGAAGCCCACCAGCCCGAAGTCGGTGCAGGTGCTCCTGATCGCGCTCGTCGCCGGCCTGGCGGTGGGGATTCTGGCGGTCATGATCGCCGAATATCTGGATCAGTCCATTCAGAGCGCGGAAGACGCGCTGGATCTCCTGGAGCTGCCGGTGCTGGGGACGATCTCGACGATTCTGACAGCCGAGGACGTGCTTCAACGGTCCAGCCGGCGCCGGCACTGGGCCTCGCCGGTGACGTGGTGGCAGCAGCTGAAGGTGAATGTCGCCCAACCGGTCTGGAGCCGGGTGGATCAAGTGCTCGTGCGGTTGGGGCTCTAACAACAGCAGGATACGCGCATGTATGAACGGTTCTTCGGCCTGAAGGAAAAGCCCTTTCAAATGACGCCGGATACGCGCTACTTCTATCCGTCCGTCAAACACACCGATGCGCTCAGCCACATGGTCTACGCCATTCAGGAGCGCCGCGGCTTCGTGGTGATCACCGGCGAGATCGGCTCGGGCAAGACGACGCTCTCGCGCATGCTCTTTCAAAAGCTCGACCCCACGACCAAGACCGCCATCATCCGCAACACGCACCTGACGGCCAAGGAGCTGGTGGCCGCGACGCTCGAGGAGTACGAGATCCAGACCGAGCCCGGGGTCACCAAGACGCAGATGATCGGCAAGCTCAACGAGTTCCTCGTCGAGCAGCTGCGCGCCGACAGCAACGTGGTCCTGCTGATTGACGAGGCGCAGAACCTCAAGCCGCACGTGCTCGAGGAGGTGCGCATGCTCTCGAATCTTGAGACCGAGACCGAGAAGCTCATCCAGATCATCCTGATGGGCCAGCCGGAGCTCAAACAGAAGCTGTGGCTGCAGTCGCTGACGCAGCTGCGCCAGCGGGTGACGCTGCACTACCACTTAGGCGCGCTGGACCTGGACGAGACCACGGCGTACGTGAACCACCGGCTGCAGGTTGCGGGCAAGAACGGCACGCCCATTTTTGCGCCCGAGGCTTTTGCGCTCATCTACAAGTACACCAAGGGGGTGCCCCGGCTCGTGAACGGCTTGTGCGACCGGGCCCTGCTGACCGGGTATGTCAATGACGCCCAGCTAATCAGCGCCTCCGTGATCGACGAAGTGGCCGGCGAGCTGCCGGCGCTGACACGCGAGCCCTCGGCGGTGCCGGTGGCGGAAGAAGGAGACGCCCTATGAGCAAGATCACGCAAGCGTTGGAAAAAGCCGCGCGCGAGCGGCTGCTGCATCGGGACGTGCGCCCCAACGCGCCGGCCACGGCCGTGACGATGACCGTGCTGCCCACGCCCTCGCTGGGCGAGACGGCCCGCATGACCGATGTGCAGGTCGACCCGCACATCATCAGCCTGGCGGATACGAAATCGCCCATCGCCGAGCAGTACCGTATCCTCAAGATGAACCTGCAGACGCAGGGAGGGCAGGCCAAGACGTTTGTCGTGACGAGTGCGCTGCGCGGCGAAGGCAAGTCGGTCACGAGCCTCAACCTGGCTGCGACCCTGGCGCGCGATGAGCGCCTCAAGGTGGTGCTGGTCGACGCGGATTTGCGCAAGAGCTCGGTGAACAAGTGGCTGGGCCTGGCTGAATCTGCCGAGGGCCTCTCCAACGCCTTGCAACACGGCGGGGTGCTCAACGGCACCCTCATTAGGCTAGCCTCGCCGGCGCTGACCATTCTGCCCGCCGGCCCGGCCCCGGATGACCCGGCCTCGCTGCTGGAATCGGCGAACATGCGCCGGCTGCTGGCCACGCTGAAGCAGCAGTTCGACGTGATCATCATCGACGCCCCGCCGGTGCTGTCGGTGGCGGACCCAGGCATCTTGGCTGCGCAGGCCGATGGCACGATCCTGGTCGTGCGCTCGGGCAAGACGCAGCGGCGCATCGTGATGCAGGCGCAGTCGCAGCTGCAGCAAATGCGCGCCAATCTCATCGGGTGTGTGCTGACGCACGTGGAGTACTACATGCCCAGCTATTACCAGCAGTACTATACGACCGAGCGGCAAGCGAGCAAAGGGACGGGCCATGGGCAAGCCTCCCCGCTGGCGAACTAACGACCTGCCTTGGCGGCCACCGGTCCCAGGCTCGAAGCCTCGCGGCGTCAGCCGCCCGCTGGCTTGGCTGATGCTGCGCGAGACGCGGCGCACCGGCCGGCCGCAGCC
>JAGVGS010000053.1 GCA_020057015.1 Candidatus Omnitrophota bacterium
GGCTGCCAGCCCTGGATCCAAGACTGCCAGCGTTTGAGCGATCAGCACGCGCATGGTGCGACTGGGATGCTGCAGGCCGCGCAGCAAGTCAGCGCGACGCGACGGGTCGCGCCAGGCCTGAGCCAGCGCCGCCTCATCTGGCACGTGGAACATGGCCTCAAGGCCGTGCGCTGCGGCCCAAGCCTCGGCTGAGGCGCGCACGTCCTCGGCCCGCAGGGGTGCCGCCGACGTCGCAGCGGCCGCTGGTGCTGGTGCTGCAGCCATCACGAGGCGGCCGATGGTTTCAAGCCGCAAAACGGTCAAATAGAGACGCGTGCTGGCATCCACCTCATCCAATTGCGTGGCACCCTGTAGATAGCTGCGCAGTGCCGCGAGGGCTGCGGTGAACGGCTGATCGATCGGTGAGACTGTCGCTGCACCCGTCGCCACGGCCGGCAAGCCGCCCGCAGCCGGCTCAGCAGCGGTTGTAGAAAAGCGGCGCAACAGCGCCTGCCACCAGCCATCAAGACGCGCGGCATGTTCGGTAAAGAGGCGATCAAACGCACCGGTGGCTCTTTGAACCTGATCCAGCATCGCGCTTTCCAGCGAGGCTTCCCGCGCCGGGTCCAACCCCACGGCTCGCGCCGTAGCCTTCAGGAGGCCATAACCCACCCGCATGGTTTCCAAGCCTAATTGGATCTGGTTGATGCGCTCTGCGATAGTGGCGAGTGCTTCCTCCGTGGCCCCCATCCCTTCCGGCAGGCGACCCAAGAGGGTACCTAGTTCTGCGATCAGCTGACTGGTGGCCGCACCCACCTCTTGTACGAAAGCGTGTAAGCCTTCGGCCTGCGGAGCCGCCGAAAGCTTAGCGAGCGTGTCAGCCCAGCGCTGCGACTGCTCGGTCCACGCCGCATCCTGAGCGCTGGCTGAGTCGCCTTCCTCTGTGAGGCTGCGGGCGATGGTAAATTGCTCGCGCAGCGCTGACTCGGCGGCCTGGGCGCCCCGCACCGCCAGCCGTGCGGTGGACACCAGCATCTGCAGCCGGGCCAGATGCATTTGCAACCCGTCGATGTCACGCCCTAACCCGGCCGGGGACGGCTCCCAGATCAATTGGCTGCCCAGCGCATGCAGCAGTCGGCGGCCACGCGAGGCCCCAGGCTCAGGAGCGCCGGGGAACAAGCCCCGCATGAATTCGTAGTAACCGCGTACCTGCCGGCTGATGGCGGAAATCACAGCAATGCGCAGGGTCACGAAAGTCGCCAGCAACGTGCGCAGTCTCTGCGAGAATAGGAGAGTTGGTGCCAGCCCGCCGAGCAGCTTGGTCGTGGCCCATTCGGACTCCAGATAGCGACGCCATTGAGCGGCGCGGCCGGCCATGTGCCTGGCATAACTGGCCGCCTGCCCCGGCAACTCAGGACCTGCCTGGCGCGCCCAGGCTGAAGTGGCCGCCGCGACGCGCAGCAACGCTTCAGCGCGGATCAGATTCAACTCAAGCGTGTCGCGTGGGGTGAAGAGGGGCTGGCCATCCCGGCGCACCAGCCGACGCATCTGCGCTGCGATGTCCGGATACTCGTGCTGCAAGGCGCTGGCCGTCGCGCCCAGATCCTCACCTTCCCACTCGGCGCGAATCCCGCTCTCGAGTTGTGCCAGGTTTTCCAAAGCCTGTACCTGTAACATGTCTTCTTGCTGTGCGTTATCGTGACCGCGGACCCTGACTAGTTGGGCCATCATTTGCCCAAGCAACTCCCGTGATTCTTCCTCGCGAACGCCCTGGCCGCTGAAGCGCTCTGGGACATCCTCGAAGCTTAAGCGCCATGTGGTGAGGTGATCCAGCTGGTCCAACACCTTGGCGACTGCGTCGCGGACGGCTGCCCCAGGATCGAAGGTTTCGCTGCTGAAGATGCCGAGGTTCGCGAAGAAGCGCTCGGCGCGGGCGCGCAAGCTATAAGCGCTGGGCTCCATCAGCGAAGCATAGGCGGCTTCCAATTGCGCGCCGATCCACGTTTGCGTCGTGGCATAGCGCTCATCTGCGCGCGCCTGGGCGACCCGATTGACCATCCGCAACAACTCAATGCTCAATTGCAGGTCGCGCACCAGCTGTTGGGCGTCAGCTAGCTGGTCCGCCAGCCGCTGTCCGGCATCGCGGCTGAAGAGCCGGCTGAGCCGATCCTGCAGAATTATCGAGAGGCTGGCCGTCGCGGTCGCCAACGCTTCAGGCTCCACGGCACCGGTCCCTTCACTCAGGGCAGCCACTTGCACCGCGACCTCGGCCAAATCATCGGATGAGGCCACTCTGTCAGTGTCCTGCACTAGGGCCAAGGGGGTGCGGACCAATTGTAAGGCCGCGTCCACCCGGTTGAGCCAGAGGAGAATCGCCTTGGCACGCTGATCAAGTGGGCCGCCATTCTCCTGGCTGCTCAGCGCGTGCAGAGCTGCCCTGGCCTGCTGCACGTACCGCGCAGCGCGGCTGTCCGGCTCCTCGAGTCCGAGCAGCTGAGTGATCTGCTCTTGTAGGCGCGCGATCTGTCCGGCAAGCGCTTGCCGCCCATCGGCAGCGCGACCCGCTAGGCTGGATGTACTGCCGAGGACCCTCCACATCGTGTCGCGGAACCAGCCCTCGGGCAGCGTGGTCAGCCAGTTCATCAAATGCACTTGCAGTGCTTCCACGTACGGCGCCAGGGCCGGCCGCGCGTAGTCGCGGAACCAACCTTCGTAGACCACCAAGTGGCGGGCCCAAGGGAGCAGCTCCAACAGGCGGCTATAGAGCGACGGTGCAGCGGCCTGCTCTACTGGCTGGCTCAGCACCTGCTCGTAAGCCCCGGGGTCTTCCAGGAAACGCAACTGTTCGCTGCTCAGCGCGAGGATCGGCGCGCCGGAGGGCACTAGTGAACCTGTGGTCTGCTCGGCAGCGATCGTCTGCACCGGCGGCACGCCACGATAGGCCGGATTGGCCGCATAGCGCGTGCCGGCGCGCGACGGGGCTCCAGCCTGAGATGCGAGTCCGGCTGCCTGCTGGCGCGCTGCGCGCTTGCCGGCCGCCCAGGTCACAAACACCGCGATGCCTTCCCAGCGGATCAGACTCAGATAGAAACCTTCCAGCCGCGAGAAGGGCGTGTGTTGCGCGCGATCCATTACCTCGTCTGCAAAGCGATAGAGTTCGAGCCGCAACAGGCTGGCGTCTTCCTCCGTGATGGCGTTGAATTCCACGCCGCTCTGACGGACTATGTGTTTCAGCATGGCGTCGACCTGCGTGTCGCGCGCAGCCACGTCCACGCGGCCAGCCTGCACTTCCTGCGCTGCTAACGTTACCAGCCGATCGAGCTGATCCTTCCACCAACCGCTTGCCTCACCCTCCGGGTTGGCAAACTGGCTTCGCAACAACGTGTGCAAGGGCTCGCGCAGTGGCAACGCAGCCAACCGCGTGGTGAAGCGTTGCAGAACCTGCCGCTGCTGAGTCTCGGTGAGGCTCACGTGGACGGGACGCGAGAGGGCTTGCTCTACCGTGCGGGCAAGGCGCTGGAACGGCTCTTGCCACAGCGCCGCTGGCTGCCCGGCTGCCGGCTGCCAGGGCCACTTGGCATCTAGCCCTGCGGCAATGCTCTTGAGCTGATTGCCAAATTGCGCGGCCAGGTCGGAGACCCACGGGTCCAGCCGCCACTCCACACCGCGCTTGGCATATTGGTCATCCGCCGCGATCACAGAGGCCGGCATCCAGGGCGCGACCAAGCCATAGCCGAGGTCGCCGAAATGCGCTAGTTCCCGTGTCATCTCGATGACGCGCTGCACTGTGGTAATTTGGCGGCGCGCCTCGGCTAGAGTCTCAGCCGTAAGCGCCGGCGTGCCCCCGAGCAGCGCGAAGAGCTGCTGCAGCCGCTGCACGGCCAGCCGCTTGAGATCCACCAGCAGTTGTGTGGCCTCGGCAAAATTCATCTGCTGAACTGCGCGGGTAAAGCGGTCGCTGATTTGCGCAAACTCAGTGTCCACTTGAAGGATATCGGCAAGCGATTCGCCTTCAGCTTCTGGCGGAGCGACCCACTCGCCCGGCGAGGAGGCCAACAGGCCAGCCAGCGCCTCGGGGCCGCGCAGCATGGCCTTGAGCCGCCCCAGGTGCACCTCGATGAGATCCAGCTTGAGATGAATGCCTATCGTGCTGCCC
>JAGVGS010000011.1 GCA_020057015.1 Candidatus Omnitrophota bacterium
GGCCGCGCGGATGCGCGCGCAAGCGTTCGGGGTTGCGGCGTATGCAGGCCGCCTCCAGGATCTCTACGCCGCGTTAGCACCGGGTGCATTGGCCAAGCCGTCGCCGGCTTTATCAGCCAGCGCGGCAGCAGGGCCAGCGGCGCGCGATACGGCGCCCGCGGCGCGCCTGCGCGCGTTGTGGATCGCAGACAAGCTGGCGTATGAGGACCGGCTGCATGATGTCGGGCGCTACTATTGGACGGTGGTGCCGGCCCTGACGGATGTGGAGGTGATTGCAGCCGTCCTGCGCTCGACCAACGGGCTGATCAGGCAGTTTCAGCGCCATGGCATCCCGCTGCAGTCCTGGCAACTGGGCCGCTTTAATCCGTGGACACTGTGGCGGCTGGTGCGCTGCATTCGCCGCGAGCACATCGCCATCTTGCATGTGCATGGCTACGGGGCGTCCACCTTTGGCCGCGTGGCTGGCTGGCTGACCCGCACACCGGTCATTGTGCACCAGCATGACAGCGCGGCCGAAGCGCCAGGGTATGTGCGCTTCTTGGATCGCCTCCTCAGTGCGCTGACGACACAGGCCCTGGCGGTGTCGGAGAGCGTGAAGCAGTTCTGCATCGCGGCGCGGTCGCTGCCCCCGGAGCGCGTGCAGGTATGGCCCAACGGGGTGACGGTGGCGGCTCATGTCCCGGATCCGCTGGGCCGCGCCCGGTTGCGGCGGGTGCTGGGCATTCCGGCGGATCACCAAGTGATCGGTACGATTGGGCGCCTGACCACGGAAAAAGGGCTGCGGTATTTGTTGGAGGCGGCTGCGCGCGTTGTCCGCCTGCAGCCGCAAACCACATTGTTGATCATCGGCGAGGGTGTGCTGCGCGCACAGCTGGAGAGCCTTGCCCAGCGCCTCGGGGTGGCCGGCCACGTGCGCTGGCTGGGGCAGCGCGCCGATGCCGAAGAGCTCCTGGGCGTCATGGACTGCTTTGTCTTGGCCTCGGTCACCGAGGGCTCGCCGTTCGAGCTGCTGGAAGCGATGGGCGCCGGCGTGCCGATCGTGGCGACGGCGGTGGGCGGCACGTTGGACGTGCTGCGGCATGGGCACAGCGGCTGGCTCGTGCCTTCCCGCGATCCGCGCTCGCTGGCCGATGGGATTCTGCAGGTGCTGGCCGATGGCGCGCTGCAAGCACAGCTAGGCCGAGGGGCGCTGGCCTCGGTGCGGGCTTATGATCTCAAGCGCTACGCCCAGCAGTTGAGCGCGCTCTACCAGCGCGTCGTTACCGAACAGGGCGTGGCCGCTCCGCTGACGCGCTCGCCCTGGTGGCAGCAGCTGCAGACCTTCCTGCGGTATGCGGTCGTCGGCGTAGGCGGCGGCACGCTGCACATGGGCACCTTATGGCTGCTGGTGGAACAAGCGCAGATGCCGGTGCTCCCCGCCACGACGCTGGGCTTCGTGCTGGCCGTGATCAACAACTTTATCTTGAACCGGATCTGGACGTTCCGCAGCCTCGAGCGCAACGTGCGGCTGCAGTTCACGCGCTTCCTGGCGGTCTCGCTGTGCGGGTTGGCGCTGAACAACCTCAGCATGACGCTCATGACCGGCATGGCCGGTTGGCCCTACCTGTGGGCGCAACTGGCGACCATGGCGCTGGTGTGGGGGTGGAATTTCTTCGCCAACACCTATTGGACGTTCCAGCCGCTGCGCTTCCAAGTGCCTGCGGCCAGCCAAGTGGCGTATCCGTATGACCTCTCCATTGTCGTGCCGGCGTATAACGAGGAAGCGCGCCTGCCCAACACGGTGGCGGCAATGGCGCAGTATTGCCGCACGCACGGCCTGAGGGCGGAGCTGCTTGTCGTGGATGATGGCAGCACTGACCGGACCCTTGAAGTCGCGACCCAACTGCCGGCCGAAGGGGTGCGCCTGCGCCTGCTGCACCAGCCGGAGAACCAAGGTAAGGGGGCGGCGGTGCGTGCGGGCCTGCGCGCGGCCGAGGGCGCGTACATTTTGATGGCCGATGCGGACAACTCGGTGCCCATTGAATGCTTGGAGGCTTGTTGGCCGCTGCGCGCGCCGCAGCGCATTTTAATCGGGTCGCGCTATCTGCGCGGCCGGCGGCAGGGACAGACGAGCCGCAGCCGCTATTGGCTGGGACGCCTGAGCAACTGGATTATCCGCGGGGCGCTGTTGCCCGGGATCACCGATTCGCAGTGCGGCTTTAAGCTCTTCAGCCATGCGAGCGCCAAGGCGTTGGTGGCGCGCCAGCGGGTGGAAGGCTTTGGGTTTGACATGGAGTTGCTCGCCATCGCCCGCGCCATCGGGATCGAGGTGCAGGAGTTCGAGATTCATTGGCAGCCCATTCCCGGCAGCCGCGTGCGGCCGCTGCGGGATGCCTGGCGCGCGCTGGGCGAGCTAGCACTCGTCAAATGGTCGCTCTGGAGCGGGGTCTACCATACGCAAGAACGCTTCCAGCCTCCCGCTGCCGCCCCGGTGATCGCGGCCCCGGTGGTCTCGGCATGACCACGTCTGCGCGATGGCTTATCATCAACGCGGATGACCTCGGGATGAGCCCGCAGGTCAACGAGGGCGTCGCGCGTGCGCACCGCAAAGGGTTGGTGACGAGCACGAGCCTGATGGCCACGCGCGAGGCGTGGGATGATGCGCTGCATTTCTTACGCACGGCCCCCCGGCTGTCGGTGGGCGTCCATCTCAGTTGGGTGGATGGCCGTCCGCTGAGCGCTGCGCGCGAGGTGCCCTCCCTCATGGGCCGCCAGGGGGCCTTGCTGCCTAGCTGGCCGGCGTTTGTGCTGCGCTATGCCGCTGGGCGGATCTCGCTCGATGAAGTGGAGCAAGAGGCGCAAGCGCAAATCGAGCGCGTGTGCGCCGCCGGCTTGCGCCCCGATCACTTGGATAGCCACGAACACTTGCACTTGCTGCCCGGCGTGCTGGAGCGCGTGGTGCGCCTCGCTCAGCGGTATGAGATCCCGGCGGTGCGCATTCCCGCCGAGCCGGCGTTTGATCGGGCAGGTGACTGGGGCCACATGCCAGGCCTCGTGCGCCGCCAGCTGCTGCGGGCGTTAAGCCGCC
>JAGVGS010000033.1 GCA_020057015.1 Candidatus Omnitrophota bacterium
CTTTCGGCGGCAGCGTGGCGCTAACCGCGGCCCGCGCGCTGCCGGGCTGGCATGCGGTGGTGGTGTTGGGACCCACACGCCGCGTCGAGGAACGGACCGCGGGCCCGCAGGCGAAAGAGGCGCGTTGGCTGCAGGCCCGATTTGCGGTGGCACGGCGGCTGAACCCCTGGCCTGATCTGACGCTGGTGCGCGAGGTCTCCCGCTCGTTAGCGCTGGAGTATCAAATGGAGTGGTGGCGCCAACCGGGCCACCCGTCGCTGTTGCTGATCGACGGAGAATATGAATCGCTGGCTGACCGGCGGTTCTTGGCCGGCCTGGCCCGACAGATCACGCCTCCGGTGTGGTATCGCACCGTGCCGCGCGCCGATCACTATCTCAATACTGCGAGCTTTGGATCTTGGGCGCTCTACGATAGACGGGCCATCGCCGCGTGCCTCTCCTGGGTGGAAGAGTGGCTGGCACAACCAGGCGTGCCGGCCGCGGCCGGGGCAGGGAGACGCGGATGAAGCCTTCGGTCATCCGCGCGCTCTTTGTGGTGATGCTCCTCGCCGCACTTGTGGCGCGGCTCTGGGGGCTGGAAGCCAAGAGCGTATGGCGCGATGAGGCTGATTCGGTGTTGTTTGCCGGCCCGCCACTGGCGCAAATCCTCACCAATGTCGATGAAACCAATCCGCCACTCTATTATGCGCTGCTGCACGTGTGCATGCGCCTCTTCGGCAACTCAGAGGCTGCCTTGCGTGCGCTGTCGGTGGTCTGCGGCGTGCTCGCGGTGGCGGGGGTCTATTGGGTGGGAGCCCTCTTGGCCGGCCCGGCCTTGGGGCTGCTCGCCATGGCACTCATGACGGTGATGCCCATGCCTGTGGAATTTTCGCAGATGGCCCGCAGCTACAGCCTCTTGCTCGCGACCGGGTTGGCGTCCTTCGGCTGCTTGCTGCAGTGGGAGCGCCGGCCGCGTGGGCGCTGGGCCGCCGGCTATGTGGCCGCCACGGTGTTGATGAGCTACACGCATAGTTATTGGGTCTTCACGTTTCTCGCCCAACAAGGGTATATGGGCTGGCGCGCTCTCCAACGCCAGGTGCCGGTGCGGACGTGGGGAATGGTGGCGGCTGCGGCCCTGATCGGTGCGTTGCCCTGGATGCTGGTGCAAGCGGCCCAGGTGCGCGGGATGACCCACGAGGGGTTTTGGATTCCTCGGCCGGCGCTGAGCACGCTGCCCGGCGTGCTGCACGCCTATGTCGGCGGCTCGCCAGTATGGATGGCTACGGCTGCCTTGCTCGCGGCCTTTGGCGCGTGGCGCTGGCCGCGCGCTCAGGCCCACGATGGCCGCGTCTTGCTGCTGCTGGCCATCAGTTGCCCGATCGCGCTGCCGTTTCTCTGGTCGCGCATCGGCGCGCCGATCTTCTGGCCGCGCTACACGATTCTCGCAGCGCCAGCGCTCTACCTGCTGCTGGCGCGCGGCGTGCTCGCCCTCCCACGGCCGAGCGGGCGCTGGGCCATCGGGGCCGGCGTCCTGGGCTTCGCGCTGCTGCAGCTCTTCAGCTACTACCACCAGCAATGGGAGGATTGGCGCAGCGCCGCGCGGACGGTGGAGCGACTGGCTCAGGCCGGCGATATCGTCGGCGTGCCGGACGGGGCTTCGGCGCGCGCGTTCGCCTATTATTATCAGGGCGCGGTGCCGTACCAGGTGATGCCGTCGATGATCAATGCGGCGTCTGACGAGGCGGCGATCCATGCCGTCCTGCAAGAGGCTCATCAGCCCGGCGCGCGGCTGTGGCTGGTGGTGCATGAGCAGCCCGAGGCGCCGCGGCTGATCACCGGGTTGCTGGCCGAGGAGTACCCGCACGCCGTGCAGACGCACCGCCAGCCGATCGAAGGGCGCTTGGCGGTGTATGGCTATCGTCTGCCATCGGGGGCGTTGCGATGAGCGCGCCTCCTGCGCTGCGGATGGGGGTGGCTATCGGCGCCTTGGCCTTGGCGTACGGCTACTTCATCTATACCGGGGAGAATTACAATCTCAACTCCCGACTGGGGCTGACCTATGCGCTGGTGGAGGAAGGGCGCTTGAGCATCGACACCTATCATGACCGGGAAGGCACGCGCACGGGTGATAAAGCCCTCTTCGAGGGGCATTACTACACCGACAAAGCGATCGGCAGTTCGGTGCTCGCGGCCCTGGCGTATGCGCCGCTGCGGCTGGTAGCACGGGCGGCGCACGTGGACCTGAAGCCGCACCAGTGGGCCTATCTGCTCAACCTGGGCATCAACGCGCTGCCCGCGGCGATGGTGGGCGGCCTGATGTGGCTGCTCTGCGCGGCGCTGACCGGCGAGACCCTTCGCAGCGGCTGGGCCGCGGCGAGCATTGCGCTGGGCACCATGTGGTGGCCTTTCAGCACGGTGCTCTTTGGGCATGTGCTGGCCGCGGGTTTTTTGTTTGGGGCGTTTCTCATCGCCTGGCGCATGCGCGAGCACCCCATGATGTCGCGCGCGTGCTGGCGCTGGCTCTTGGGCACGCTGCTGGGCTGGGCAGTGATCACTGAATACACGACCGCGCCCGCCGCTGCGGGCATCGGGTGCTACGTGCTCTGGGTTACGCGCCGCCACCGCACTGGGCACGGGGCCCAAGCCTGGCTGACGGTGCTGGCCGGGGCCGCGCTGCCGCTGGGCCTGCAGCTGCTCAACAACGCGCTTTGCTTCGGCAGCCCATGGACGAACGCGTACCACCACTTTGCGCGGCCTGACATTCAAGCCGGGATGCGCCACGCGATGGTGGGGATCGGTTGGCCTCGGCTCGAGGTGCTCTATTACCTCACCGTGCATCCGGTGCGCGGGCTCTTTATTCAATCGCCGGTGTTGCTCGCTGCCGTGGCAGGCTACGCCTGGCTGCTGCGCGACGTGCGCTGGCGCGCGGAGGGTTGCTTGTCGCTGGGCTTGCTCAGCGCGTTCTTGCTGATGAACGCCGGGTTTGTGTGGTGGACCGGGGGGGCCAGCTTTGGGCCGCGGTATCTCATTCCGATGCTGCCGTTTCTTTGTCTGCCGCTGGCGGCCCTGCCGCGCCGGGCGTTTCCAGCGGTGCTGGTGTTGGGGCTGATCTCCATGGCGCAGATGCTGATGGTGACGGCCGCCAACCCGCTGATCTGGAACAAGACCATTCGCAACTTCGAGCGGGGCCTGGGGCCTTCCGCACTCCCCTGGCACGGGGTCTCGCCGATCTACGATCACGCGCTGCCGGCGCTGCGGGCGGGCTATGTTCAGCCGAATCTGGGCACGTATGCAGGGCTGGTGGATTGGGCCAGTTTGGTTCCGTTGGGGATCGTGTTGCTGGGAGCCGGTGGATGGCTCTGGTGGAAGGCCCGCGCGTCATGACCCCCCTCGTCTCCGTGGTCATCCCGGTCTACAAGGAAGTCGAGAACGTGCCGCGGCTGCATGAGGAGCTGGCACGAATGGCTGAGGCGCATCCGGCCTGGCGCTGGGAATTCGTGTTTATCGATGACGGCAGCCCGGATGGCACCTGGGAGGCGCTGATGGCGGTGCATCGGCGCGATCCGCAGCGCGTGCGAGCGATTCGCTTGAAGCGCAATTTCGGGCAGACCCCGGCGATGGCCTGCGGGGTCGACCAGGCGCGCGGCACGCTGCTGGTGACGATGGACGGGGATTTGCAGAACGACCCGGCCGACATTCCGATGCTGCTGGGCAAAATCGAGGAGGGCTTCGACGTGGTCTGCGGCTGGCGCCATCAGCGGCAGGATAAGCTCCTCAGCCGTAAGCTCCCTTCGCAGGTCGCCAATCGGCTGATCGGCGGCTTGACCGGCGTGCCGCTGCATGACTACGGCTGCTCGCTCAAGGCGTACCGCGCCGAGGTGATCAAGCGCACGCCGCTGTATGCTGAGCTGCACCGCTTTATCACCGCGATGGTGACGCTCACCGGCGCGCATGTCACCGAGGTGAAGGTGCACCACCGCCCGCGCCGATTCGGCCGCACCAAGTATAATTTGGGCCGCGCCTGGCGCGTGGCCTTCGACATGCTGACGGTGTCGCTGCTGCTCAAGTTCGCCGCGCGCCCGCTGCAGTTCTTCGGCCTCCTCGCCGGCGCCTGCGCGCTGGTGGCGGCCGTGTGCGTGTGGCGCACATGGGACACGTATGTGGGGGCGTCGCACCGCATCCCGCAAATTTTGCCTGCGGCCGCGATCTTAAGTGCCTGGGCCGGCGCGCATTTCATGGCGCTCGGGTGGATGGCCGAGCTGTTCACCGCCACGGCGCATCATCGCGCGGAGCCGCTCGTGGCGGCCCTCACGGAGACATAAGGAGAACCCAATGACAGGTGTAGCCGCTGGCGGCCCGTTGCCCGAAGTCTCGGTGCTGATCCCGATGGGGCCGCGGCATGAGGACATGGCCGAGATTTGCCGCACCTTGCGCCGCGTGCTCACCGCCCATGTGAAGGGCTATGAGGTGGTGCTCATCGATGACGGCGCGCAGGAGGGCGCGCGCGAGGCGCTGCGCCAAGTGGCCTCGGA
>JAGVGS010000113.1 GCA_020057015.1 Candidatus Omnitrophota bacterium
GCCCGGCAAGGGTTGGAGCGCCTGCAAGCACTCGTGGCGGAAGCGCACGCTGCGCCGCCGGCTCCGGAGGCCGACGTGGCCCCGGCCGCTCTGCAGGCCACGATGACCCCGGAGGCGTTTGAGCGCGCGGCCTCCCAGGTGCTGGCGCATATCCGGGCTGGGGATATCTTTCAGGCCAATCTCTCGCAGCGCTTCACGGCGCCGGCCTGTGCGGATCCTTTTGCGCTGTATCAGCGCCTGCGGCGCCTCAATCCTTCGCCGTTTGCCGCCTACCTCAACGCCGGGAACTTGGCGGTGATCAGCTGCTCGCCCGAGCGCCTGGTGCGCGTGCAGGAGGGCTGGGTCGACACCCGGCCGATTGCTGGCACTCGGCCGCGGGGCCACAACGCTGAGGAGGACGCCCTACAGAGCTTCGATTTACTGCTCAGTGACAAGGAGCGCGCCGAGCACATCATGCTGGTGGATTTGGCGCGCAATGACCTGGGCCGCGTCTGCCGTGCCGGCTCGGTGCAAGTCAATGAGCTGATGGCGCTGGAGAGCTATTCCCACGTGTGGCACATCGTCTCGAATGTGATGGGCCGGCTGCGGCTGAGCACCGATGCCGTCGATGTGCTGCGCGCGGTGTTTCCCGGCGGCACCATTACCGGCTGCCCCAAGGTGCGCTGCATGGAGATCCTAGCCGCCCTCGAGCCGGTGCGGCGCGGCCTCTACACCGGGGCGCTCGGGTACCTGGCGTTCAGCGGGGACATGGATTTGAACATTGCCATCCGCACGATCGTCCAACTGGAGGGCCAGTTGTCCTTCCAGGTGGGGGCGGGCATCGTTGCGGATTCGCTGCCGCTGCGTGAATACCAGGAAACGCTGGCCAAGGCGCAGGCCCTGATGGCGGCCCTGCGCAGCCCCCTGCTGGAGATCGCCGATGCCCTCGGTCGTTGAGCCGCTGCACGGGCCGCTGCCGCATGAGGCCCTGGCCCACGGTTGCTTTGAGACCATGCGCGCGTATCAGGGCAAGCTCTTTAGGCTCGAAGGGCATCTGGATAGGCTGTATGGCTCAGCGCAGTTCCTGGGCACCGCCATGCCGGCGTCTCGCGAGGCGCTGCGCCGGCCGCTGTGGCAGGCGCTGCAGCGCTCCGGGATCAGCGAGGCGATGGTGCGCGTGGCGATGATGCCGCAGCCCATGGCCGAGGCGCTGCCCAGCATTGTGGTGAGGCCCGTGCCGCTGCCCACCCTGGCCCAGTTTCGCCAGGGCCTGCGGGTGGCCGTGGTGCCGGCGCGCAAATTTGCCGTCGGCTCCATCAGCCCACAGGCGAAATATTCCGCTCGCCTTGGCAGCGTGCTGGCGTTGATGGACGCGCAGCTGCGCGGGGTGGACGAGGCGCTGTTCATGGACACGATGGGCTCGGTCACCGAGAGCACCGCGAGCAACTTCGGCATCGTGGTGCGCGGCGCCATCCTGACCCCGCCGTGCTATCTGGGGCTGCTTTCGGGCATCACGCGCGATGTGCTCTTTGAGCTCGCCCGCGCCCTGCGCGTGCCTATCGAAGAGGCGCTGCTCACCCGCCACGACTTGTACAATGCCCAGGAGGCCTTTCTCACGAGCACCCTCAAAGAGGTGATCGGGGTCACGCGCATTGACGGCCGGGTGATTGCCGGCGGCCGCCCCGGGCCGGTGACCCAGCGGCTGCTGAAGGGGTTTCGTGCCCTGGTGCGCCGCGAATTGAGGCTGCGCTAGGCAAGCCATGGCGACCATCAAACGCGCCTTGATCAGTTGCCACGATAAGACCGGGTTGGACGTTTTCGCCAAAGCGTTGATTGCGCAGCACGTCGAGTTGATCGCGTCCGGCGGTACCGCGGCCTTTTTGGCGCAGCACGGGCTGTCGGTGACCACGGTGGAGTCGTTCGCCGGCATCAGCGAACAGCTCGATGGGCGGGTGAAAACCCTGCACCCCAAGATCCATGCCGGCATCCTGGCGCGGCGCGCTGACCCGGCGCATCTGCGCGCTACCGGTGCTGAGGGGCTCATCGATCTCGTGGTCGTGAATCTCTATCCGTTTGAGGCGACGATTCAGCAAGCCGGCACGTCGTTGGCGCAGGCGGTGGAGCACATCGACATCGGCGGCGTGGCCCTGCTGCGCGGCGCGGCCAAGAATTTCACCGATGTGGCCGTGGTGAGCGCTCCGGCGCAGTATCCGCGGGTGATGGACGCACTGCGCGCCGGGCAGGGGACGCTGCCCGCGGCACTCCTGCGCGAGTTCTCCGTCGCCGCGTTTCAGCTGACCAGCCGCTATGATGCGCTGATTGCCGAGTACCTCGGCCGCTCCCCGTCAGGGGCGCCGGCCGCAGGGCCGCTGCCTGCGACGGCCGCGCTGCAACTGAGACGGCAGCAGGTGTTACGCTACGGAGAAAACCCCCACCAGCAGGGCGCATGGTATCTCGAGGCGGGGCAGCCCCCGCAGGGGCTGGCGGCACTCACGCAGTGGCAGGGCAAGGAATTGTCGTACAATAATCTCTTGGACATGGATGCGGCGCTGCGCTGCCTGCTCGAGTTTGAGGCCCCGGCGTGCGCGATCATCAAGCATCATTCCCAATGCGGCATCGCCAGCCATCCTGATGTAGCGGCGGCCTATGAGCGCGCCTACGCCTGCGACCCGGAATCGGCGTTTGGCGGGATCGTGGGGCTCAACCGTCCGGTGGATGCCGCCCTGGCCCAGCGGCTGAGTACGGTATTTCTCGAGGTCATCCTCGCCCCGGCGGTGGCGGAGGAGGCGAAAGCGGTGCTGGCGAAAAAGCCGAATCTACGGGTCGTGACACTGCCCTGGCCAGCCCGCGGGGCCCAGCCCCTTGAATGGCGGCAGCTCTTCGGTGCGTGGCTCGGCCAGCAGGCCGATGCCCACGGCAGCCCCGGTGCTCTGAAGGTGGTCACCCAGCGCGCGCCTTCTGCGGCTGAACAGGCGGACTTGCAGTTTGCCTGGATGGCGGCGAAACACGTGCTGTCCAATGGTATCGTGATCGCGAAGGACCAGGCCACCGTGGGGATCGGGCAAGGGCAGCCCAGCCGCGTGGGCTCGGTGCGCGCCGCCGTGGCCCGGGCAGGCGACA
>JAGVGS010000171.1 GCA_020057015.1 Candidatus Omnitrophota bacterium
GGGGCGGCGCTGGTGCGCGAGCTGCACTCCTACGGACGGCACCTGCCGCTATCGCAACGCGAGCCCGGCGCCGTGCAGCATCAGGGCTTCGGGCAGCGCCTGCTGGCTGAGGCGGAGCGCCTGGCGCGCGAAGAATTCGGCCGTCAGCGCATCGCCGTCATCGCCGGCGTGGGCGTGCGGGATTACTACCGGCGGCTGGGCTACCGCCTGGAAGACACGTATCTGGTGAAGGACTTGCGGCCTTAGTTGATGAGCTTGTTGCCGGGGCGCTTCGGCGGGTCGTTCTTGGGCCGCTCGGGCGCCGGCGGGTTGTTCTTGCAGGAAGCGGTCAGCTCTTTGTTGATGGCCGCGTAGGCTTTGTCTTCGTCCTCAGAGGCGACGATGGCCCCCACGGGGCACTCGGGCAGGCAGAGGCCGCAGTTGATGCAGACCTCGGGGTCGATGATCATGAACTCCTGCCCTTTGTAATCGACAGGGTGGATGCACTCCACGGGACAGACGGTGGCACACACCGCGTAGCGGTCGCCGAGGCACTTCTCTGTAATCACGTACGACATACGTACCCTCCTTCGTTTCGGTAGTTAGAGCACGAGATGGGAATCGGTGTCGCGCACCCCTTCGAGCTGCCGGATGTGGGAGAGCAGCATCGCGAACTCTTCGTAGGGCTCGCCATCGACGAAAGCGATCAGGTCATGCTCGCCGGTCACCTGATGGATCATCACGACGCCGGCCAGCTTGCGGATGGCCTGTTCGACCGCTTTTTCGCAGCCGGGGATGACATCAATCATGATGAAGGCTTTAGGCATGGCGCACCTGCGTATTCTAACGCAGCGGATGGGTGAACTCAAGAATGATTGAGAACGCGGCGACCGGCGTTTACCATACACGCATGGAGAGGCGATGCGCATCATTTCCGCCTCGTGCAAATGCCGTATAATCTGGCGATGCCTGAAGCGTCTGTCTTCGCCAACCAATCCGTAGCCGGGGCGCGGCAACACCTCTTCGAGCGCAGCCCTCGATGACGCCAGGCGCGAGGCTGCTCGGCGGGCTCTGCACCCTGCTGCTGGCAGGCTGCGGCTCGCCCCGCGTCATGCAGGTCAATGTGCCGCTGCTCGATCTGCGCGCACAACCCGGCAGCGCTCCGCAGCCTGGCGTGCATGACCCGCACCAGGAAACACAGCTGTTCTACGGCGAAACCGTCGAGGTGAAGCAGCGGCAGGCCGACTGGACGCGCATCGAAGCTAAGGAGCAGCCGGAGTTCAGCCACCACCACCGGTGGCAAGGGTATCCAGGCTGGGTGCGGGAAAGTGCGCTCATCCGCCCGGCATATGTGCTCTCCCCGGCCATCGTGATCCGCGTGCCTTGGGCCGCGAGCTACCAGGACGCGCACTTGCGCACCCCGAGCAGCACGCCCTTTGCGCTGGGCACACGGCTGCCGGCGGTTGACATCGGGGGTGTCCTGTGGCGTGTCGAGTTAGCCGACGGCACGTTCGTCTGGCTGCCGCGCGCAAGCGCCCTGGACCTCCATCAACTCAAGCAGTTATCGCCTGGCCAGCGGCGCGAGCTCATCCTGGCTACGGCGGCGCAATTGGTGGGCACCCCGTATTATTGGGGCGGCCGCGCAGCCCCCCTGGCGGCCTTGCCGCATCAACCCACGGGCTTTGACTGCTCAGGCCTGGTCAATGTCGCGTATCGCGTGGCCGGCATCGATATCCCGCGCGATGCGCATGAGCAGTCCTTGAAAGCCCAGCCCGTCGCCGCGCTGCAGCCGGCGGATCTCATCTTCCTCTCTGCGCCAGGCGAGCCGCAGCGCATCGTGCACGTGATGCTCTACGCCGGCGGGAATGAGGTCATCGAAGCGCCAGGCACCGGCTTGGCGGTGCGCCACATCAGCTTGCGCGAACGCCTCGGCGCGGCGCACACCACCTTGGCCTCAGGGGTCGTGGTCAACGGGCAGACCGTGACGCTGGGCACGTATCTGCAATAGCCATGGCTGCGAGTTGGTGGCCGGCCGTTTCCCTAGTGGCGGTCGTCGCCCTGCTCACTTGGGCGCAGCGTCAGGCCTTTTCCTCGTCATGGTTTCGCTGGCTGCCTGTGCCGCTGTGGTGCTATCTCATTCCAGCCCTCGGGGTCACCCTGGGCTGGTTGCCCGCCGCGCACCCGGTGTACAGCATGCTGACCGCCTCCCTGCTGCCCTTCGCCCTCGCGCTGCTGTTTCTCGGCGTCGACCTGCACGCCCTGGCACGCACCGGAGCCGGCGCGATAGGAGCCGCCGTGGTGGGCTTAGGCGGCATTGTGGGCGGGGTAGTGCTGGCCACGTGGGGCTTGCGCCCTTGGCTGCCTGAGGAAGGCTGGAAAGGGGCAGGCACGCTGGCTGCCACGTGGACCGGCGGCACGATGAATCTGCTGTCGCTGCGCGCCGTGCTGGACACCCCGGAGCCGATTTTCGCCGCCCTGGTGCTGGTGGATGCGCTCGTCGCCTACACCTGGATGGCGCTGCTGGTGGCTGCCTCGGCGTGGCAGCCGGCGGTTAACCGTTGGTTGCGCGCCCCGGCAGCGCGCGCCGCCATCTGCGACGCGACAGCCTTGGATGGGGCCCTGTCAGCGAGTCTTGGCAAGATCGTCGGCGGCGTGTTGCTCGCAGCGGCCTTGGCAAGCAGCGCGCGAGCCCTCGGCAGCCGGCTGCCCACGTCCACGCTCGTGAGTTCCGCTGCTGGGTGGACCGTGCTGCTGGTCACGAGCATCGCATTGGGGCTCTCCACGCAGCGTGCCGTGCGCCGGCTCGGGGCCGCGTGCCAACCCACCGGCACCCTGGTGCTGCTCATCGTGTTGGCTGCCACCGGTGCGCAGGCGCGGCTGGGTGCGTTTGCCTCGGCTCCGGTGTGGTTACTCTTTGGGGCCTGCGTGGTGCTCACGCACGGAGTCGCACTCTTGCTCGCCGGCCGCCTCTGGCACTGGCCCCTGGGCATTCTGGCCACCGCCAGCCAAGCCAACATCGGAGGCTTGGTGTCCGCACCACTCGTCGGCGCGGTGTATCACCGACAACTGGCTCCCGTGGGTTTGATCCTCGCGATGGCCGGCAATGCGGTGGGGACCTACGTGGGGATCTTCGTAGCCGCACTCTGCCGCCACCTTACCTAAAACGGGGACAGGCACTAATTTAATGCGCCACCCACTGGATATGCCGATGGGACTGAGCACAATCTCGTAGGTAGAGATTGATCAAATTCTGATACGGCACCCCCATCCGATTCGCCATGGACTTGAAGTAGTCAACCACATCCGCCCCAAGTCGAATAGTCACTGGCTTCTTGAGCAGCCGGACATAAGGATTGCGACGGCCTTTCATCTTGGCAAACTCGTATGCCGCTCTCATGTCGGATCCCTCCGGTAGTATGTCGCTTCGTCGCGCGTGGCCTTGCGAGCCGAAACAATTCGAATGACTGACTGCGCCTCTCTGACACAATGGCAAACAACCAGCAGCCGCAACTTGAAACTCAATCCCAGCATGATGAACCGCTCCTCCCTCTGCGAGTGATCGGGATCAAAGAACTCGAGGGCATGCTCATCGTAAAAAACGGTCTGGGCCTCTTCGAATGACACGCCATGCTTCCGGCGATTTGCTGCCGCTTTGGCGCTGTTCCACTCGAAGCGGATCTCATTCATATGTACAACGTGAATATATCATCCCGCGGGGGTGTTTTCAAGGCGTGGAGTCGTTCCTAATTTTAACCGGCGTCGCGATGCCAGGGCGGCAGCGGCTGGGCCACCGCGGCAGGGCTCGTCGTGATCACATGCCGGTGGCGCAGATGGCGCGGATACGTCGGCTTGTGCTCCCAGGCCCCGGCCATCTTGATCCAGGCCAGCGTCAAGAACACCGCCAGCAGCGCAATGGTGCGCGCGCCGCCTACCTGTTGAAGCAATCGAGGTGTCTGCATCAGTCTTTCATTAACTATACCTGATGCCCAGCGTCGGTGAGGAGGGCGAGCTTAAGATACTTGGCGGAAGACCGCCACGACCTTGCCCAGCACGCTGAAGTGCTGGTCCGCCCCCACGAGGAGAGGCGCCATCGAGGGATGCTCGGGTTGCAGGCGAATACCGTTGTCTTGCTTGTAGAAACGCTTCACTGTGGCGTCTTCGCCGAGCAGGGCCACGATGATATTGCCGTTCTCCGCGGTGGCTTGCTGGCGCACGATCACATGATCCCCATCGAGGATGCCGGCGTTGATCATGCTATCGCCCTTGACGCGCAGCGCGAAATGCTGCGGCTCGGCCGAGGGGGTGGCTCCCAGCCAGGTACCATCGACAACGAGATGGCCTTCCACCGCTTCCTGCGCCAGCACTGGGGCGCCTGCGCGGATGCGGCCCACGATCGGCACGCGCAGCGCGTGCTCAAAGGGCGCCATCACGTCAGAGAGACTGATGCTGCGCGCCCGCGACTCGCGCTTGAGAAAACCCTTTTTCGCGATCGCGTCGAGATGCGTCGTTACCCCGCGCAAGCTCTTGATGCCCAGTGCCTTGCCCAGCTCGCGGATGGTGGGCGAATAGCCGCGCTGGCGGATCCACGTGCGGATCGCCTCGATGACCGTTTGTTGCCGTTTCGTCAGTTGCTTAGCCATGGCTCTTGCCCCCTACTGTACTAGACGCGTGTCTACTTTTCAAGCGGTGCTGTCCTAGTCTCCAGCCTTAGAGCACACCCCCTAGAGGGGTGTCCGAATTTGTTATCGTCGTTCCTTACCAAGCAAACGCACGAAAATTACAATCCACAGCACACCCATCAGGAGAATATGCCCACGACGAGTTTCTAAGAGCGCTTGGAGGAAGCCTCCGACAAGCGGCCAGATCATGAACACAAGAACGCCACCGAATAACGCAGCGGTGAAAGCCGAGGCGATGCCAATTGACACTACTCGCAAGGCGTACCGCAGCCTGGCATCCATCACGCTACCCCCATATGTTTGAACGCCTCCCCCACCAATTCCTCCATCGTCCACGGATGATCGGTAAGTCCTGCGGCCATTGCCGGGGTCGTCTTCAATGTCCGATGCCACCGACAGAAGTTGTAATGAGCAAAGTGCAAACTCAGCGCCGCTTCGTGGTGTGCGACTTTCTTGCTAAAGGCACTGGTCTTTCTAGTCATGCGCCGAATGCTCATGCGCGTGGTCAGGTTACTACGCTCCACATACGAGGTGTTAATTTTATCAGGATGGGGATTGCCCATCACCACCCGCGTATGCGTCCCGATGAGATTGTGCCCACTGTAGACCTTCACCCGCTGCCCAAAATCAACCGCGGGGCCTAACACGCCCTGACAATCGCTGTAGGCCTTAAAACCGTCTGTCGTAAGCTGAAACGGGCCTGCTACACGACGGCGCACATCCGCTAGGAGGGTTTCGCACCCATCGAGATTGCGGAGGCCCACGAGGTATGAGAAGATGAGCTTTGACTCCGCGTCAATCGCGACGAACGTCCAGGCCTCTCCTTGGTAGTCAGGACTGAACACCCCGCGAAAGTCGAAGCCGCTGTCTTTCTTGCCGATATAGCCCCACATTTCATCCGCTTGGACAAAGTTAGCTTTGACGTTGAGGACGTGCTGATCATGGACTTTTTGGGCCGCTTCCCCTGCCCGAACGCCCCACCGCATGATGGTATCTCGGTGAACGCCCGTCATGCGCTCTAGGGAGCGAATAGACTGGCCCTCTACGAGGCCGTTCAGGATGAGGAGCAGCTTCTCCCGCTTCAGCAGATACATTTATGTGTACGCATATGTGTGTTAGTGAGACAAAAAAATTTATTCCTTACAAAATCCCCTTTGATTTCAAAACAATCAGATAGGCGTGGGAAGCATTTGTTTTCCCGGTCAGCCAACGGTTCACGGTCTGGACAGGGGCACCGATCTCAGCCGCCAGCTCGTACTGCTTCTTGCCTGTTTTAGCCAGGTACGCTCTGATCTGCTTCACCACGTCCTCCATATTAGGAGATTAACATATGCGCTGGCGTATGTCAATTTCTTTTTTTCAACAATACGATGCTACGTCCTAGGCTTGTTGATCCAATCCCATATCCATTTTTGCAAGTATCCCTGATGTACTGCAATGTCTAACTTGCAAATAAAAACTCGGTCTTCTCCCTTTAAGAAGGGCTTCAGTCTTTCTGCCCATATATTTGGATTGCTGCTCGTCCAAACAATCCAACAATTCGGAGCATATCTAACCCAATCAAGCGCTTTACTAAAAGTAGTTTCTAGCTCCTTTACATCAGGAGGAGAAGCCCAATGGAATCCTATATGCAAATACTGATTCATGGTGCAGCATCCGGGGGAATATCGTGCGGGGGCGGAGGAAGTGGGGGGTTAAAGGTTGGAGCCACATCAATAACAGCAGGCTTCACCTTTGCTCTTGCCTCAAATCGCTTCCATCCAGACCATTCAGCCCCATCTAAAAGCGCCATATCGGGGTATTTAATACAGAATGATCTAATTGCAAAAAACCATGCAATACAAATAACAGCCGATGTAAGGAATGCGGCTAACCCAAGCAGCGTGCTACGGAAAGCTGCGACGCCTCCAACGAGAAGTAAGGCAACCAACACAATGGTTGATTTACCCATGACGCCTTTGCCAAATTTGAAGGCGCCAGCCACAGGAAATTGGCGAAGAACATCTTCTATTTTGGGTTCGCCTGCCATGTGCGCATTTTACCACTTCAGATAGTGGCATGAGGGGTTACAATGCCTGAAACAGGAGGTGAGCAAAATGGGCAGCAAACTTCCCATAGAAATGAGTCAGATTCCATCACTTGTTGGCGGTGTACTCCAAACGTTAGCCAACATTCTCAACGCTAAGGACTTTGCGACGGTCCAGATGGTTATTACGAATCTCCAGCAGTCGATCTATGAGCTTCAAGCGAAAAATCTTGAGTCTCAGGAAAAGGCGGTGGAGTTGCAGAAAGACCTACTTCGCCTGCAAGCTGAGAATGACCAACTGAAGCGCAAGATAGACGCCCACGATGAATGGGAACAGACAAAAGCGCGGTACGCTCCACACCGCACTTCGGATGGGAGTATCGTTTACCGATTGGCTCATGCTGACCCCCTCAAGCAATTATTTTGTGCCCGCTGTTTCAGTAAGCGATTGATCGTGAATCTACAACCCGGCGCTCCAGGCTGTGTGGGTTGTCCAGAATGCAATGGCCCGTACTTCAAAATCTGAAGCTCATGCCTTCGGAGAATAACGCTTGTACGTTCTGCCGGATTGACGAAACTGACCATATGATTGTGTTGGGTAAGGCGGCGGGAACGCGAATCTTGGGCAAGTATCATGGCAAGGCTACGAAGGAAGAGCTGGAGGACTTACTGGAGCAGCTGGAACACGCCGTGCAGAACCGCGGGAGTATAACCCTAGATAATCTGGTGGTACTGACAGGCAAGACGTCGGGAACGAAGGCGGATTATGTTGTCGAGTACGAAGAAGGTGCTTTAATAGTGCCGCACCTGCGGGCGTATCTTGAAAGGGTCGAAAACGGAACCGAAGCGCAGTGCGATTTAATTCAGGGAGAGAATTTCGACTTTTCTTTATCCTAGACGCCCCCCTGGCCTTTTTCGCCATCCTTCCTCCCGTAGTGTTCCAGCTTCCCAAGCTGGCCCCATAGCTCACTAGCCTCCGGAGCTAGTGCTTCTGGGGGCTTTTGGAGCCTACACCTTCCTTATACCACGGGTTTTCGGAATTTAGCCTGTCAAGGGGTCGGATTCTTCAGATTAGGACACTCACCGGCGGGAAAAGCGCCACTGACCTAATTAGGAGACGACCTTTCAAGTGGCTGCTTGAGCGCGGCGAGAGTGGCCTTCAGCTCATCGCGCAGTTGGATTAGCTGCGGCGTCGTCAGCGGGTAATCGAAGAGGCGCTGCAGAAAAGCACTCGCCTGCCCCAACGCGCCCAAGCCCTCGATGAGCTGCCGCTCGCGCAAGCGCTGCTGCGTCACCTGCAGCCATAAGACGCCGGCCTGCGCCGCCAGATGCGCATCGGCCGGGGTGAGGTGCAATCCATTGAGATAGGCGTTCAGTGCCTCGCCCGGCTTGCCCGCCTCCTCAAACCCCCGGCCCAGCCGCTGCCAGTACGCCGCCCCGACGCGCGCCTCGGCAAAACGCAGATCATACTCCGGAATGAATTCCACGCCCCAGCGCTCGAGCAGCGGATAGCTGTACGCGTGCAGTTGCAGCTCGCGCCGCTGGCCGGCGCGAAACACCAGCACGCGGATGCGCGTGGCCTGGCCCTTGAGCTGCGTCGAAAGATGCGAAAACTCGTCGATGGAACGCACGTCGGCTTGCTGCACGCGCACGATGATGTCCTCCGCGCGCAAATCCGCCAGGGCCGCGGGCGCATCGGCCTCCACGCTGATGACGCGCACGCCCACCGGGCTGTCGGCCACCACAATCCCACGAAACAGCGAGGGGATCGATGCGGCGTGAGCCGCCGGCGTCCAGAGCAGCCCTGCGATGGCCAGCACGAGCCCACGCCCCGGCCGCAGAGCCTTCATAGCAGGGTGTTGCCTCGCAGGGCCACGTCGATGAGCAGGATCACGATCAGCAGCGGCAGCCACAGCGGCAACAGCGGCTGCTGGCTGGTGGTGGGCGTCGTGGGCGGCAAGAAGGCCGCGTCCGGGGCCGCATAGA
>JAGVGS010000119.1 GCA_020057015.1 Candidatus Omnitrophota bacterium
CGCTTTGCGCCGCGTCCACCAGCAGCAGGGCGGGGCTCTGCCGCACGCGGCGGCCGATCGCGGCAATGGGCTGCAGCGCCCCGGTAACGTTGGAGGCGTGCAGGACCACGACCAACTTGGTGCGCGAGGTCAGGGCCGCGTGCACCGCCTCGGGATCGACCAGGCCTTGCGCATCGGCCGGGACGCGGGTGACCGTGATGCACCCCTGCTGCTCCAGCCGAAAGAGCGGCCGGCTGACTGAGTTGTGCTCCTGCGTCGTCGTGACGACGTGATCGCCAGGGGCCAGCGTCCCCTTGATCGCCATGTTGAGCGCATCGGTGGCGTTGAGGGTAAACACCACGCGGCAGGGTTCGGCGATCTGGAAGAGCTGCGCCAATAGGGCGCGGGTCTCCTCGATCACCGCCTCGGCTTGCTTGGCCATCGCATGGCTGCCGCGGCCCGGGCAGGCGCCATAGCGCTCCAGGTACGCGCGCAGATGCTCGTAGACCCGCGGCGGCTTAGGGTAGGAGGTCGCAGCGTTATCCAGATAGATGCCCATGAGTCCTCGGTCCTGCGGCCGGGGCAGCCGCCAGGTCCATGAGATCCTGCAGCGTGATCGTCTCCAAAGCCGCCAGCAAATGCTGCTTGGCGCTGCGCCAGGTCGCGTGCATAGGGCATGGGCCGCGGTCGCTGCACACCGGCAGGCCCATCACGCAGCTGCCGAACGTCTGCGCGCCATCCACCGCTTCGATCAGACACCGAGCACTCAGCCGCTCGGGGGCGCGCTTCAGCCGATAGCCGCCCCGCCGTCCTGGCACGGCCGCCAGGAAGCCCCCCTGCACCAGGGCCTGAAAAATCTTGCGCGTAAAGGGCTCCGGAATCCCGGCGCGGCAGCATACCGCCTTCGCGGTGAAGGTGCCCCCGCGCTCGGCCGCCGTCAGCTGCATCAGCGCGCGGATCGCGTATTCACACCCTTTAGAGTAGAGGCGGAACATGGTCTGATGTGTGGACTATTTTAGGCATTCTTAGGTGCCGGTGCAAATGGCGACCCGCACCGCTGTGCATCGGGCCACGCTGCTGCGTAGTCCTCTGGGGTATTCAGATTTAGAAAACTCAAGCCCGAGGGGTCCAGGCGCCGTACGAGATCGGGATGCAGCGTCTCCACCGTCAAGGCGGCCAGCAGCTCGCGCAAGGCCCAGCGGCCGCGGCGCAATTGCGCCTCGATCACCGGCAAGGCGGCCTTGGTATACACCGCTTGCAGCGGCTGCCGCCCCTGCGCCGTTTCCGGCACGACCGCTTGCGCGTCAGCATCGCGCGCTAGCAACGCTTGAATAATGGCCGGGCTCAAGAACGGTGCATCGCAGGCGCACACCACCGCGCGCGGTGCTCGCATCAGCCGCAGCCCAGTGTAGAGTCCGCCCAAAGCATGCGCCTCTACGAGATCCGTGACGACGCGCCCAGGCAGCCTCGGTAGACCCTCGGGTTGCTTGACCACAATCAGCAGCTCATCCACCAGCGGCTGCAACGCGGCCGCTACGTGCTCCAGCAGCGTCTGGCCCTGCCAGGGGAGCTGCGTCTTGTCGCGCCCCATTCGCCGGCTTTGGCCCCCGGCCAGGATGATGCCAGCCACCGGCGCGGCGCTAGACTTAGACATCGACCCGGCGGCGGCGCGCCACCACTCGGGCGAGCACGATAGACAGCTCATAGAGGCCAAGCATCGGCCCCACCAACAGCAGCATCGTGGTAATGTCCGTGGTCGGCGTGGCGATGGCCGCGACGATCAGCATGCCCACCAGGGCCTGGCGCCACAGGCGGCGCATCCGCTCGGCTGTCACCAGCCCCAGCCGGGCCAGGATCGCCACCAGCAGCGGCCACTGGAACAGCACGCCGCAAATGAGCAGTAAGCCGGTCACGAAGGACACATAATTCGTCAGCGCGATCACCGGCTCGACCCTGCCCTGCCCGAAACTGAGCAGAAACTGCAGCGACACCGGCAAGAGCACGACGTACCCAAAAGCCACGCCGCCCACAAAAAGACTCAGCCCGCCCCAGACGAACCAGCGGCCGTAGCGGCGCTCGCGCGCCGTCAGGCCCGGAGCAATGAATCCCCACAGCTCATGCAACCATACCGGCGCGCTCAGCACCAGCCCGCAGGCGACCGCGATCTTGAGGTACGCTGTCAGCGCATCCGGCGGACTGAAGAATGCCAGGCGCGGCAACCAGGCCCCGGCCGGTTGCTTGAGCCACTCCAGCACCAAGTCCACCGCGCCCCAGCTCACGATCGCCCCGGCCACCAGCGCGATCGCACAGCGCCCCAGCCGCCGCCTGAGCTCCTCGACATGCTCAAGCACAGGAAACTTCGGCGCCTCAGTGGGCATGCGTCCCTGCGCTCATCAGCATCCCCTGCCTCTGGGGGGTCCCCGTGGCGACCTTCCAAATCGGCACCTCGGCCTTCACAGCCTCAATCAAAAACTGGCACGCGGCAAACGCCTCTTGGCGATGCGGCGCCTGCACGCCGATGAACACCGCGACCTCACCGGCCGGCACCGTACCTAAGCGATGCCGCACCATCACGCGATGCAGCCCCCAGCGCTGCTGCGCGTGCGCGATCAGCCGCGCGAGGTGCTGCGCCGCCATGGGCGCATACGCCTCGTAGACCAAATGTGTCACCGGCAGCCCGTCATCATCGCCCCGCACCAGGCCCACGAACTCGACCGCGGCGCCATCGCGCGTATCAGCCGCTTGCGCGTGCCACGCGGCAGGATCGATGCGCTCGAAGGTCAGGTAGGCTTCCTCAAGCATCGTGTGTTGTCCTAGCCGCCGCTGACCGGTGGAATGAGTGCCACTTCATCTTTGTCGTGCAACGGCATCTCCCAGGCAGCATATGCGCAGTTCACTGCGAGGCGCGACACCGCCAGCAGCGGCTGCAGCCGTGCTGCGCGCTGCTGGGCCCACGCCCGCACC
>JAGVGS010000181.1 GCA_020057015.1 Candidatus Omnitrophota bacterium
CACGGACTGGGCCACCGGCGCCGAGGGAGCGGCGCCGGTCGCAACACCGCTGAGGCTGATGAGCTTCTGGCCCACACTGATCTTGTCGCCGACTTTGACGTGAATGGCGGAGATGGTGCCGGCATGCGAGGTCGGAATCGGAGCTACCGCTTTCTCGTTTTCCATCTCCAGGAGGGTCTGCTGGGCTTTGACCACGTCGCCCACTTTGACCAACAAAGAGACGACGGTGCCGGATTCTGCGCCTTCACCTAGTTTCGGGAGTGTGATGTCCATCGCGATCGCCGGGGGCTAGAGGATCACCGGTGCTACTTTTTCCGGATTGACGTCCAAATCGCGGAGGGCCTGTGCCACTACGCGCGGGGCCATAGCCCCTTTGCGCTGCAGCGCGTAGAGCGTGGCGATCACTGTCAGCTCCGCATCGATCTCGAAGAACCGGCGCAGGTTAGCGCGCGTGTCCGAGCGGCCAAACCCATCGGTGCCCAGGGTCATCAGACCCCCCGGCACCCAGGGCGCGATCTGGTCAGGGACGATCTTCATGTGATCCGAAACCGCTACGAAGACGCCTGGCTCCCCCTCGAACAGCGTCTCCACATAGGAGCGCTTAGGGGTGGGCTCGGGGTGCAGCATATTCCAGCGCTGCGTGCGCAGGGCATCGGTGCGCAAGTGCTTGTAGCTCGTCACGCTCCAGACGTCCGCTGAAATATCGTAGCGTTCGGCCAGGATCTCCTGGGCGCGCAAAGCCTGCAAGAGAATGGGGCCGCTGCCCAACAGCTGCGCCCTATGCGTCTTGCCTGCCGGCCCCGGGCGAAACTTGTAGAGGCCCTTCAGGATGCCTTCGGCCGCCCCAGCGGGCATCGCAGGCATGGGGTAGTTTTCGTTGTAGAGCGTCAGGTAATAGAAGAGGCTTTCGTTCTCGTGGTACATGCGCCGCAAGCCGTCCTGGATAATGACGCTGATCTCATACGCGAAGGCCGGGTCATACGCCATCAGCGTGGGGACGGTGCTGGCCGCCAGGTGGCTGTGGCCGTCCTGATGCTGCAGCCCTTCGCCGTTGAGCGTCGTGCGCCCGGCGGTGGCCCCCAGCAGAAAGCCCTTGGCCCGGCTGTCCCCGGCCAGCCAGATCTGGTCACCCACCCGCTGGAACCCGAACATCGAATAGTAGATGAAAAACGGGATCATGGGAATGCCGTGGTTCGCGTAGGCCGTGCCCGCGGCGACAAACGAGGCCATCGAGCCGGCTTCATTGATCCCCTCTTCCAAGATCTGGCCGTCCTTCGCTTCCTGATAATACAGCAGGCTCTCTCGATCCACCGGCTCGTAGAGCTGGCCCTTCGGCGAATAGATGCCGATCTGGCGAAAGAGCGCGTCCATGCCGAACGTGCGCGCTTCATCCGGAATGATGGGCACGATGCGGGCACCGATCCCCGGGTGGCGCAGCAGCTTGCTCAAGATGCGCACGAAGGCCATGGTGGTGGAAGCCTCCTGCTCGCCTGAGCCCTGCAGGAATTCGGTATAGTAGGTCTCGTCCGGCAGGTCGAGCGCAGCCGGCGGCACCTTGCGCTTCGGCACAAAGCCGCCCAACTCCTTGCGCCGCGCCAACAGGTACTGCATCTCCGGGCTCTCATCGGGCGGCCGGTAGAACGGCGCGTCCACGACATCCTCATCGCTGATCGGGATGTCGAAGCGCGCGCGAAATTCGCGCAGCTCTTTCTCGTTGAGCTTTTTTTGCTGGTGGGTGACGTTGCGGCCCTCGCCCGCCTCGCCCAAACCGTAGCCCTTGATCGTCTTGGCGAGAATAACCGTGGGCTGGCCCCGGTGCTCCACCGCCGCCTGATAGGCTGCGTAGACTTTGCGCGGGTCATGCCCGCCGCGCAGCAGGTGGCGGATCTGGTCATCGGTCAGGTGGTTCACCAGCCCCAGCAGCTCGGGATACTTGCCGAAGAAATGCTTGCGGATGTAGCTGCCCGGCTCCACCGAATACTTCTGGTAGTCGCCGTCCACCGCCTCTTCCATGCGCTTGAGCAGCAAGCCGGTCGTATCGGCGCGCAGCAGCGCGTCCCAGTCGGTCCCCCAGATCACCTTGAGGACGTTCCAGCCCGCCCCCCGGAAGAGGCCTTCCAGCTCCTGGATGATCTTGCCGTTGCCCCGCACCGGCCCATCCAGTCGCTGCAGGTTGCAGTTGACCACCCAGATCAGCTCGTGGATTTGCTCGCGTGCCGGCAGGGTGAGGGCCCCCAGCGTCTCCGGCTCATCCACCTCGCCATCGCCGACAAAACACCACACGCGCGGCAACTCGCCTTTACGCAAGCTTCGCGCCTGCAGGTAGCGGTTGAACTGGGCGTGATAGATCGAGCCAATTGGCCCCAGGCCCATCGACACGGTGGGAAATTGCCAGAAGTCCGGCATGAGATACGGATGCGGATACGAGGAAAGCCCGCCGCCCTCGGCCAGCTCCTGGCGAAAGGCGTGCAGATGGTGCGCATCGAGGCGCCGTTCGAGATACGCGCGGGCATAATTGCCTGGGGAGGCATGGCCCTGGAAGAATATGAGATCCTGCGGTTGGCCGTTGTCCCCGCCGCGGAAGAAGTGATTATAGCCTACCTCGTACAGCGTGGCACAGGAGGCGTAGGTGGAGATGTGCCCGCCGAGGCCGTCATGGATGCGGTTGGCTTTGACCACCATCGCCATGGCGTTCCAGCGGATATAGCTCTTGATGCGGCGCTCGATCTTCTGGTCGCCGGGGTACGGCGGCTCGAGCGCTGGGGGGATCGTATTGAGATAGGGGGTGTTTACCGAGCGCGTCATGGGGTCGTCGACCCCCCCGACCCCGGCTGGCCCTTGGCGCTTGTGTTCCTGCATTATCGGACCCACATAGTGACCGCCCACAGAGTGATCGTACGGAAGTCCTACGGAAACACCTGGATAGATATCGGTATATTATAATGAACTCTCGTCCGATGAGATACCTTGATTTCACGTACCCCACCCCGGAGGCCAATGTGGCCTGCGACGAGGTCCTGCTGGATCTCTGCGAGGCCGGGCAGCTGCCTGAAGGCGTGCTGCGCGTGTGGGAGCCCAGAACCTCCTTCGTGGTGCTCGGCTATGGGAACCGAGTAGCTACCGAAGTCAACGAGGCTGCGTGCCGCCGGCTCGGCGTCCCAGTGCTGCGGCGCTGTAGCGGCGGGGGTGCTGTGCTGCAAACCCCCGGGTGCCTGAACTACGCGCTGGTGATGCCCCACAACGGGCAAGGTCCCTGGAGCGGCCTTTCGACCACCACCGGCCATTGCCTGCAGCGCCACCGCGCGATGCTGGTTCAGCTCTTGGGCGCCGAGGTGGCGGTGGAAGGCACGAATGACCTGACGCTGACAGGAAAGAAATGCTCAGGGAATGCGCAGCGCCGGCGCGGACACGCCGTGTTATTCCACGGCACCTTTTTGCTGCAGGCCGACCTGGCCTTGATGGCGCAGGTGCTGCCGCTGCCCTCCCGCCGCCCAGCGTACCGGCAGGATCGCCCGCACGCGCAGTTTCTCACCACCCTGCCGCTGGAGGCGCCGGCGCTCAAGCGCGCGCTGCGCGAGGCGTGGCAAGCCGAAGAAGCCTTAGCCCCTCTGGCCGTATCGGCGATC
>JAGVGS010000038.1 GCA_020057015.1 Candidatus Omnitrophota bacterium
AGTGCGGCCTGGGGGGCCTGCATCAACTGCAGCCGCCAAGCCACGGCCGCAGCCACGGCCAACACTAAGAGGCCGGCAATGACCGCGCGCTGCCCTCGCGCGCGGCGATAGCGCGCCAAGAAGTGCTCTAGAATGCCGGCAATAGGTGTCGTCTCTAGCATCGCTTATCTAGACACGCTCCGACTGCCTTCAGAGGCTTGCTTGTACAGCGGCTCGATTTCGAGCAGCAAATCCTTCCGCTTATCTTGCTGAAAAATCAGCTCTATCGCTCTCTGGAATTCTCGTACCGCCTTGCTGTAATACTGATGGGCTTCTTCCCGAGTAGGAGTCTCCTTGACCAGCGCCTGCGCAATGGTCAGCTCCATCGAACCCAAATTGGCGTGGGCCTCAATCGAATCGGGATCCAGCTGTAACGCTTTTTCGAGATAGGGGACTGCCGTCTGATATTCCTTCAGCTGCATGTACACGGTCGCCAGGCCCACATTCGACTCGGCATCCCGCGTATTGAGCTGGAGGGCCCGCTCAAAGTGCGTGATCGCCTCGCGGTGCTTTCCCAACTGTTGATACGCACTGCCAAGATTATAGTGTAGACGGTCATTCGCGGGATTGGCGTTGAGTCCCTGCTGATAGGCGGACAGCGCCGCTTGCCAATCACCCAACTTCCTATAGCAGAGGCCCAGATTGGTATAAGCCTGGTCGAGATGCTCATAATGAAGCTGGATGGCCTGCTGCGTGTACCGAACTCCTGCCTCGCATTGATTCACTACGGCAGAGGTTCTTCCCAGATTATAGTAAGGAACGGGGTCGGCAGGGTCCCATGCTATGGCTTGTTGAAAGACCTCGATGGCATCGGCATGTCGGCCGATGTTCTCATAGGTCTCAGCAAGACCAATGTAGAGCTTGACCGAAGGCGCGAGCTGAATGGCTTGCTGATAGATGGCGATGGCCTGCTCGGATTGACCGGACAATTGGTAGGCGAGTCCTAAGAGTTCAAGCGCCGGCACGGAGTGCGGGCGAATCTTCAGCGCTTCTTGTAGGATGCCGCGTGTGGCTTCATGACGACCCTGCAGACCCATCTCCCTTGCGGCGCTCAGTAAGGCATTCAGCTTCGCCTCGGTGTCTGCGAACTGCGTAAAGCTCATCTTAGCGGCTGGCGGGGCTAGGAGCAGCCGGACTTCGCTGATGGCAACAGCAAAATTTACGTTTTGGCCGCTGGGCATCATGAAGCTCACGACCCCGATGACTTCACCGAGCATATTAACGAGCGGTCCCCCGCTGTTGCCCGGGGAAATGGGGGCAGAAAATTGGAGCCATTGGATGCCTCCGGTTTCTCTGACGCCGGCAATCAACCCCTCTGAGAGGCTGTGCTCAAAGCGCAAGGAGCTGCCGATCGTCAGGACTTTTTGGCCTACTTCAACGGGACTGACCTCAGCCAGTGCGAGGACCGGCAGTCCGGTGGCGTCGATGTCCAACACACAGAGGTCCCGCGCGGCATCGAAACCCACCACCCCGGTGACAGGAAATACCCGGCCATCTTTCAACCTCACCCGCACCGCTTGGGCAGTGGCCACCACATGGTAGTTCGTGACAATGAGACCCTCGGCATCAATGATAAATCCGCTGCCAATATTGAGGTCTCCTGTCCGCCCTTCGGTCATCAGCGAGACAATAGCGGGACTGAGTTCTTTAAAAAGTGCCGGAGGAGATTTCTCTGCGGTGACAGCAGCGGCCTGGAGAGCAACAACCTCTCCCATCAAAATCCAGGCTACCACCAAGATACGAGGCGTGTTCATTAGCTGGCGGCGTGAAAACATGGGACTGGCGGCGTTAGGCCGGCGGCAGGGCGCGAACGTCGAAGTGCCCGGACTCCAGGCGGCCGTTGCTCAAGCGCTCATCCACCCACACGCGCACCGGCGTGCCTGAGGGCGTAGCCCCTGGGGCGGTCGCCACAGCTGCTGGCGCGCCGAGCGCTTGACCCAGCTCCTGCCGCTCGCGCTTCTCGGTGACCTTATCGACCTCGCCTTGGATAAGCATGCCGCCCAATAAGCCCACGAGCGCGCCCAGGGGTGCTCCCACCCCCGGGGCGATCAGCGAACCGGCTATCGTGCCGGCGGTCTGTCCAACCTGAGACGGCGGCATGCCGGCGCATCCGGACGCCAAGCAACCCGCCATAAAAACCTTGTACCATGCCGCGTGGGCGCGCATAATCACACTTTCACGTCATCTTTCACGTCATACTAAAGGAAAAGGCCCCCCTTGACAAGCCACGGCCAACTCGCTAGAACTACGCGTACGTGATTCGCATGCCCTTAGCCATTGAAGTCACCGGACTCACCAAGCGCTACGACACCGGCACGGCGCTGGACGATATCGCCTTCAGCGTGCAGCCGGGCGAGATCATGGGGTTTCTCGGCCCCAACGGGGCCGGGAAAACCACCGCCCTACGCATTCTCACCGGGATGCTGGCCCCCACCAGCGGCACGGTGCGCATTGACGGCCTGGACGTGGCGGACAAGACCTTGGAAGTGCGCCGCCGCATCGGCTACATGCCGGAGAATGTCGCCCTCTACCCGGAGCTGCGCATCCAGGAGTACCTGCATTACCGGGCGCAACTGAAAGGCGTGCCGGGTGTTGAACGACGCCGCCGCGTGCAAGAGGTGCTCGAGCAGTGCGCCCTCACCGACGTGCCCCGCAAGCTGATCGGCCGGCTCTCGAAAGGCTACCGCCAGCGCGTCGCCCTGGCGGACTGTCTCGTGGGCAAGCCCCGCATTCTGATTCTGGATGAGCCCACGGTGGGGCTCGACCCGCATCAGATCCGCCAGACGCGCGAGCTGATCACGCAGCTGGGGCGCACGACCACCATTTTGCTCTCCACGCACATCCTGCCGGAAGTGGAAATGACCTGCCAGCGCGTCACGATCATCAACCAGGGCCGCATCGTGGCCGTGGACACGCCCTCCCAGTTGCGCCAGCGCATGCAGGGCACGACCGTGGTGCGCGTGGAGCTCAAAGCCGAGCCCTCCGCAGTGCAGCACGCGCTGCGCCAACTGCCCGGGGTGGTCCAGGTGAGCCTGCGCGGCGAGCAGCAGGGCTATGTGGCCTGCGAGCTGCAAACCGTCGGCGAGGCCGATGTCCGCGAAGCCCTGTATCAGCTGGCCGTGGCCCAGCGCTGGCCCTTGCGGGAGCTGACTCAGTCGCGCGTGTCGCTGGAAGACGTGTTCATCCATCTGACGACCCATGAATAATCTCTTCGCTCTGACGGCGCGTGAATTGAAGTCGCTCTGGTATTCCCCGGTGCTCTACGTCGTCGGGGCGATCTTTCTCTTGCTGCAGGGCCTGGTCTTCTGGCTGCTCATCCTGCTGCTGATTGACCCGCGCGTCGATCCCTCGTGGACGATGGCCCAATTTTTCTTCGGCGGCTCGTTCTTTTACTGGTTCGCGATCCTGATCATCGCCCCGCTGCTGACCATGCGCACGTTCAGCGAAGAAAAGCGCACCGGCAGCATTGAGTTTCTGCTCACCGCCCCGGTCACCGACATGCAGGTGGTCCTCTCCAAGTTCCTCGGGGCCTGGGCCGCCTACATCGTCCTCTGGGCGGCCACCGCCGCGTACTTCCTGGTGCTGCGCATGCTCACCCCCTTTGACTGGGGGCCGGTGCTCACCGGCTACCTAGGCACGTGGCTGCTGGGCGGGGCGTTGATCGCCGTGGGCGTGCTGGCCTCGAGCCTTACGCGCAACCAGGTGATCGCCGCGATGCTCTCGTTCGTCGCCGTGCTCGTGCTCTTCTCGGTGGGCATCCTGGATGTGTTCGTGAAGGACCCCGAGGCCAGCAAGCTTATCCAGTACTGCTCCTTCATGGAGCATTTGCGCGCCTTCTCCAAGGGCATCCTGGATACGCGGCCGATCATGTTCTACCTGACCTTCACCGGCATCTGCTTATTTCTGACCCAGCGCGTCATCGCCAACCCCCGGTGGCGGTCGTGAGATGAGCCGCACGCGCTCAGTGCTCGCCTCGGTCAATTTTCTGGCCACCGCGCTGCTGCTATGGCTGCTTTTCGTGATGGTCAACTACATCGCGAGCCGACGCTATGCCCGGTGGGACCTCACGCGCGCCAAAGTGACCCAGCTGGCCGATCAAACGCGCCAGGTGCTGCGCACCTTGTCTGAGCCGGTGACGGTGGTCGTGTTCTATCAGCCTTCCCACGGGCTCTATGAGTTGGTGCGGGACTTGCTGGAGGAATACGCGCGGGTCAACCCCGAGCGCTTCCACGTGGAGCTGGTGGACCCGGAGCAAGACCTCGCCCGCGCGAACCTGCTCGCGAAGCAGTTTCAGATCGAGGCGCTCAACGTGGTCGTGTTCCAGTCCGGCACGCGGCGCAAGCATGTCTCGGACACCGACCTGGCGGAGTTTGATTTCAGCAATGCGCGGGAGACCGGCGGCCAGCCCCGCGTCAAAGCGTTCAAGGGCGAGGGGGCGTTCACCTCCGCCCTGATCAGCGTCACTCAAGCCACCGCGCCGCTGATTTGGGTCACCACCGGCCATGGCGAAAAGGCCCTCGCCGATAGCGCCCCCTCCGGCTTGGCTGACGTCAAACGCTACCTTGAGCAGCAGAACATGACGGTGACCGAAGCGACACTGCTGGAGCAGACCGCGATTCCCTCCAGCGTGCAGTTGGTGCTCTTGGCCGGCCCCACGCGCCGGTTCGCGGATCAGGAACTCGCGCTGCTCAAGACGCATCTCGAGGCCGGCGGCCGGGTCTTGGCCTTGCTCGACCCGCTGCACGAGACCGGGCTCGAACCCCTGTGTCACGCGTGGGGCATCGACCTGGGAGCGACGATCGTGGTGGACCCGCAGCGGCAGCTGCCGTTTGTCTCGGCCGCCAACTTGTTTGTGACCAGCTACGGCGCGCACCCTATCGTCGAGAAAATGGCGACCCTGATGACGCTCTTTCCGCTGGCGCGCTCGGTGCAGCCGGCCACCCCAGCGCCCGAGGGCGTCACGGTCGCTGCACTCGCGCTGACCTCCGAGGGGGGTTGGGCAGAGACACAGACCACGGTGGAAACGTTTCAGTTCGATGCGGGGCAAGACCTCAAGGGGCCGGTGGCGATTGCCAGTGCGGCCGAGCGCACCGCCGAGCCTAAAGGCCGCCTGGTCGTCATCGGCGACTCGGACTTTGCCATCAACGCGCAGGTCGGCAACGTGGGCAACCGCGATTTTCTCATGGGGGCGGTGTATTGGCTCACGGCGCAGGAGCAGCGCATTGGCCTCAGCCCGCGTGTGCTCGAATCGGTGAAGCTCAACCTCACGGCCCGGCAGACGACCGGCCTCTTTTGGTTCAGCTTCCTCGCCCTGCCGCTGGCCAGCATCGCTCTGGGCCTCGCGATGTGGTTGATTCGCCGTCAATAGGCCCCTGAAGAATGCGCTGGAAGACCACGGCAGGGCTGCTGATCGCCACGGTCGGCATCGGGACGTATATTTCGCTCTACGAACAGCGGCAGCCCACCCCGGAAGGTCGAGCGCGCCAAGCCAAAGTCCTTCTGAGTATTCCTCCTGAGGACGTCACGCAACTCGCGATCACGCAACCGCTGGGAGCGCTCACCTTCGCGCGACTGGCCCCAGGCTGGCGGATGAGCCCTGGCGACTACCGAGCCGACACGGATGTGGTCGAGGCCTTTCTTTCGCGCGTGCGGCGGCTCAGCGCCGAGCGCCTCCTCCTGCCGGCCAAGGACCAACCGCTGGATCTGAAAACCTACGGACTGGATCCGGCCCTGATCACGCTCACGCTGACGACGGCGACGGCGACCTCCACGCTGCTCTTGGGCGAGCCCACCGCCGTAGGCGGCAATCGCTACGCCAAGATCGCTGATCAGCCAGCGGTCGGCATCATCACGAGCCAGCTCTTCGATGAGCTCAACAAACCGGTAGAAGACTTCCGGGACCGCCGGCTCGTGCGCCTGGAGAGCTGGAACGTGCAGCAAGCCGAGTGGCGCAGCGCCTCGGCGACGTTCAGCCTAGTGCGTGAGGACACGGCTTGGCGCCTGATTGCCCCCTTTGAGGACCGCGCTGACAGCGTCGAAGTCACCACCTGGCTCAATAAAGCGGTGTTCCTGCGCAGCCAGCGCTTCTTGCCGGCCCTGCTTGAGGGCGCGCCTGATCCGGCAGGTTTTGACAAGCCCGAAGCCACGCTCGTGCTGCAGCCCAAGGAAGCCGCAGGCCCTGCCCTCACGCTCACGTTTGGCAAGCCGTTGGCCGAGGATGCCACCCTGCGCTACGCGCAGCGCAGCGACGAGCCGCACCGCTATGCCGTGGCGGTCGCCGATGTGGAGGCCCTGTTGCGCGATCCGCATGGGCTGCGCTCCACCTTGTGCTTTGACGCCATCTCGCCGAGCCAAGTGGCCAAGATTGAGATCCTGCATGAGGGTGCTACGCAGACGTGGGAGCAGAAGGACGGGGCCTGGGTCTCGGCTGCTGGCGAACCGGTACCAGATAAGACGCCGGTGGAGCAATGGCTGGGCCAAGTTACTGAGGCGCGCTTCAGCGGTTTTGTGGAAGAAGATATGAAGGCGCTGAATCGCTACGGGCTGAACCCTCCGGAAGGACGCGTGAGCCTCTGGCGGCAGGGCGAGGAGACGCCGCAACAACTCTTGGTGGGCAAACTGATTAAGGGCACCACGAATCGCTACGCGCAGGCAGCCGACCGGCCGGCGGTGGTACGCATTCCGGAAGACGTAGCCGCTTTGCTCAAACCTACCTGGATTCAATAAACCGCTTGGCCCGAATGATGCGCTGCAGCACGGTGGCGTGCGACAGCACCGCCAGCCCCACCAGCGCCCACCAGCAGAGGTCACGGCCCAGCACGCGCCAGCCCAGCCATTCGCTTGCGGCAAAACCACCCAGCAACAGCACGAGGCGCTCGGTGCGCTCCATCAGGTCGGGCCATTCTTGGTTGCCCACCGGCACTTCCATCGCTGCGCGGGCCTTCGTGTAGCTAATCAGCAGCGCCCCAGCCAACACCACCATCCCCAGCGCCCAATAGCCGGTAGCCGCCGCCACCGTCAGCACGAGCAGGCTGTCGACATACCGGTCGCAGACCGCATCGAGGTACGCGCCGAGCTTCGTGACCCGACCGGCGGCGCGCGCCACGGCGCCATCCAACCCGTCAAACGCCGCCACCACCCCGACCACCACGCAAAATGGCCCGATCGCTCGCGTGCGCAGGAACCACCAGCAGACGAGCGCGGTGAGCACCGGGGTGGCGAGGGTCAACGCGGTAGGAGACACTCCCGCTTGGGCGAGCGCTTTGGCCAAGGGGGCGAGCAGCGCGCTGAAGAATCCTTTGTGCCGAGTGGTGAGCACGGCAACTGCGCTGTTTAGCGTGCCGGAGCCGGCTTGACGTCGGCCACCGTCACATTGAAATGCAGCGTCTTGCCGGCCAGCGGGTGGTTCAAATCCAGCACTACGCTCTCGGCCTTGAGCTCCTTGATGGTGGCGGCAAATCCTTCGCCATCAGGGGTCTGACCGCGCAGCGCCATGCCCACGGTCGGGGCCACGTCGGTGGGCAATTGCGCCTTGGGGATCTCGACCACCGCCGAGGGATCCACCACGCCGTAGCCCTGCTCCGGGTTGATGGTGACCTCTTTGCGATCGCCCACGCGCAGCCCGGTGAGGGCCTGCTCCAGGCCGGGAATGATTTGGCCGCTGCCATGGATGTAGTGCAGCGGGGCTTTGCCCTCGCTCGAGTCGACGACAGCGCCGTCCACAGTCAGTGTGTACTCGATGGCAACATCCATGGACTCGGCAATCGCCGGGGACTCGAGCGCTTGACTGACTGGAGGCATGGCAGGCTCTCCCTCTGCTGCGGCCATGGCACTGCAAGTCAACGTCCAGGCGCTAGCCAGGCAGGCCGCACAGCGGGCCCATCGTAGGATGCTCACAGCAGTCTCCAGGTTGTCGTTCGCAGCATGCAATCTTGCCTACCTTAGCCCAATCTCCCGAGAGAATCAAGCGCCCCGCGCCAGGATGGTGCCGGCATTTGACGGGTGACGCGCGCGGGGCCCCCACGCCGGCCGCAGCCAACGACGCCGATAGTGCGGCGGGGCGAG
>JAGVGS010000094.1 GCA_020057015.1 Candidatus Omnitrophota bacterium
CTGGCTCGCCGCTGCGCTGGTTGGTGTCGCGGCCGCCCCGACGGGCGCCGATACCTTGCGGCTCAAGAGCGGCCAGGTGCTCGAAGGCCAGATTATCCGCGAGGACGACGCGCAAGTCGTCATCGTGGTCAACGGCCAGGCGCAAGTCTTCCCCCCGCAGGATGTGACCGCCGCCCTCTACGGCCATTTGCGCATCGCCCCAGGCACGCGGCCGCGTGCAGCCTCCTCTGCCGTAGCCGTCCCGCTGGCCTCCGAGCGCCTCAGCCTGCTGGCAAAAACACGCGAGCGGCTGCTGGTGTATCATGGATTTATGCAGCGCATCGGGCAGGTGATCGCGATGCTGCAATCGCAGCGCGACGAGGCTGCCTATACGCACGCGCAGCGCGCCGCGTTGTGGCTGCTGCCGCTGCATCGCGGGCAATTCAGCCCCTATAGCACGCTAGCGGATATCATCATCCTGCTGGGGCTGCGCGCGCCCGCGTTGTGGCTCGCCCTCTGGTGTGTGCGCGATCCGCGCGCCTGGACGCGCATCCTCGAATACCTGGTGAGCGCCTATGCCTTCGCGATGCTGCTGCTGACGATCGTGCTGACCGCGCCCACGTTGCAGGTGCAAGTCGTGACCCTCGTGGCGCTGTGCGCCGGCGCCGGGCTCTTCCTCTCTTGGGTGCTGGGCTTGGGGCCGCGCAAAACAGTGCTGGCGCTCTTGGTGGCGCTGGCCATCAACGTCGGCGTGGAGTACGCGCTCGTGACCACCGGCTACTTGTCCAGTTCGTTGCTGTTGGCTCGTATTTAGCCTCGAGCGACGGTCCCCGTAGGCCCTTGCCATGGTGCGGTTACGCCAAATCCTCTTCTATAGTTTCGCGGCGATCTACCTGGTGGCTTGCCCGCTCGTGCTCTCCTCGGCGTTTGGCGTGGCGTGGGCGCCTGGCGTGGAGGGAGGGCTTGAGCGCACGGGCCTGCTGTCCATCTCCACCATCCCCTCCGAGGCTGCGGTCTATGTCGGCAATCGGCGCTACAAGGATCGCACCCCCATGCTCTTGCGCGGCCTGCAGCCTGGCGTCTACCCGGTGCAGGTGGCGTTGAAGGGGTACCGTCCGTGGCTGCGGGATCTGAGCATTCAGGCGGGACGCGCCACGGTGCTGGACCGCTTGGTGCTGCTGCCGCAGCGCGGCGCATTTAAGACGCGCACGAGCGAATCCTTTGAAGCCTTGCTGCCGGTGCCGGGGAGCAGCGCGATGATCCTGGTGCCGGCCCAAGCCCGGTTGGGGGATATGCAGGTGTACAGCGCGCGGCATGAATCGCTGCGTCCGTTGCTGCCTGCAGATTCGCCGTGGGTCAGGGCAAGCCTGCGCATCGGGCTAAGCGTGCCGGAGAGCCGCCATATGCTCTGGCGGGTGGCGACGGACGAGGGCGAAAGGTATTTCTGGATCAGCCCCGAGCGCGCGGAAGGGGTAACGCAGGAGCTCACGCGCCTGATGCTGGGGCCGCCGGATGCGGTCCAGTGGGACGCGCGGCGCCACAGCCTACTGTGGGTGCTGCGAGGCCAGCTCCTGGACCGCGTGGACCCAGAGCAGCAGACGGTTTCACCCGCGGTCGTACTAGCGGTACGAGGGATGGCGGTGCATGAAGGCCTGGTCACTCTCGTGGATGCGGCCGGGCGCCTGGCGCGCGTGAGTGAGGCCGGAGAACGATTGGGCCCCTTGCCGGAAAAGCACCAGCCCGATACCACGCTCCTGGCCTCAGCAGGCCACGTCGAGCTGGTAGCGCTGGGGGAAGGGCTCTGGCTGATGCGGGATGAGCGCGGCCGCGTGGTGATCAACCGGCCGGCACACCCGATGCTGGCCGTCGAGATCCTCGGCATGGCGGCGCATCCGAGCGAGCCTGTGGCGGTCCTCTGGAATCATCAGCAGGTGGGCGTGGTGGATGCGACCCCGCTCTTGGGCAGCGCCGAGTCGCCAGCACCGGTGCGCGTGCGCTGGCTGGCGACGGGCCGGCGGCAGGTGGAGCGGGTGTTCTGGATCGCCGAGGGCGACCACCTAGTCATGCAAGAAGGCACGACGCTGTCGCTGCTGCAGCTGTGGCGCACGCCCTATGTGACCATCGATCGGCTGTTGGATCTCAAGCTTGGCACGCAAGCCGCCTGGCCCGAGGGCAGCGGCGCGCTGCATTACCTCGACCCGGCGACCGGCCATCTGATGACGCTCGAGCTGATCCCGGAGCGGTATTTTTCGCTGCTGCGATTCCGCCGGCCGCGCGTGGAACTGCCGGCGGCAGGGCCCTAATGGCCAGGCGCGTGCTGTATTCCCGCCATGGCTTGACCCCACGCAGCCGGCGCTGGCAGCGGGTGCTGGAGATCGTCCCGGGGGCGTGCAGTTGGGGGCTGTTGCTGGGCTTGACCGCCTTGGCCGTGTACTGGCCGCTGGCCGCCGCCGCGCTGACCATCGCCTTTTATCTCTATTGGTTGCTGCGGCTGTTGTACCTCACGCTCTTTCTCATCATCGCGTATGCGCGCCTGGCCCTTGAGCAACAGACGGATTGGATGGCGCGGCTGCAGGCGCTGGATCGGGGGGCGCCGGTGCCGGCGCGGGGTTGGCGCCAAGAGTATTCGGCCTGGCTGGCGCAGCGCCGCTTGCGCGCGCTGAAGCGCGCCGGTCAATCGCTGCCGCCTTCCACCGCGGTCTACCATGTGGTGATCCTGCCCATTGCCGCCGAAACCCGCGAGGTCTATGAGCCCAGCGTGCGCAGCCTCAGCCGGCAGACGTTTCCCTCGGCGCGCACGCTGCTGGTCCTGGCGGTGGAGGACCGCGCCTCGGCTGAGGTGAAAGCCGAAGCCCAGGCCGTGCAAGCGGCGTACCGCGCGCGGTTCTTAGACGTGCTGGTCGTGCGTCATCCGGATGGGCTGCCGGGGGAAGCGCGGGTTAAGGGCGCGAATGCCACCTACGCGGCCAAGGCGGCGGCGGCCGCGCTGCAGGCTCGGGGCCTTGCGCTTGAGCAGGTCGTGCTCTCCTGCTTCGATGCCGACACCACGGTCACCTCGCAGTACATCGCTTGCCTCACGTATCATTTCCTGGTGACGCGCGATCGCACGCGCGCGAGCTTTCAGCCCATTCCGGTGTACCACAATAATATCTGGGAGGTCCCGGCATTTGCGCGGGTGCTCGACATCGGGGCCTCCTTCTTCCAGCTGATCGAGGCGACGAATCCCGAGAAGCTGGTGACGTTCTCCAGCCACAGCATGAGCTTCCAGGCGCTGGCCGAGGTGGGCTATTGGCCGGTGGACATGATCTCGGATGATTCGGCGATCTTCTGGAAAGCCTACTTGGCGTTCGAAGGCCGCTACCAGGCGGTGCCGATGTATATCACCGTCTCGATGGATATTGCCGCCAGCCGCTCGTGGTGGGGGACGATGCGCAACGTCTACCGGCAAAAGCGGCGCTGGGCCTGGGGCGTGGAGAATTTCCCGCTGATCGTGCGAGGGTTTTGGCGCAGCCGGCGCATCCCACGGTGGGATCGCTGGCGCCTGGGGTTTAAGATGCTGGAAAGCCACGTGTCGTGGGCGACGTGGCCGTTTTTAATCGGCGTGCTCGGGTGGCTGCCGATC
>JAGVGS010000175.1 GCA_020057015.1 Candidatus Omnitrophota bacterium
CAGTTGTGCGACTATCCCTTCCACCTCGGCGTGACCGAAGCCGGCTTGCCAGATGCCTCGACCGTGAAATCATCCATCGGCATCGGGGCCCTGCTCGCCGAGGGCATCGGGGATACGCTGCGCGTCTCCATCACCGGCGATCCGGTGGAAGAGGTGAAGGTGGGCCAGCGCATTCTCTCGGCCGTTAATTTGCGCCGGTTTGAGACGAACGTTGTTTCGTGCCCCTCGTGCGGCCGCTGCGACATCGACGTGGTGGGCATTACCTCCCAGGTGCAGCAGCGCCTCACGCTGCTGGCCAAGCGCGAGCCGCGCTGCCTCGATTTGACCGTGGCGGTGATGGGCTGCGTGGTCAATGGCCCGGGCGAGTCGGAGCACGCCGACATCGGCCTTGCCGGCGGGGGCGGGGTCGGCGTCATCTACCGCAAGGGCAAGCAGCTGCGCCGCGTGCCGGAAGCTGAAATGGTCGACGCGCTTATCGAAGAAGTGCAGCACGTGCTGGCGCCATAGCCCTCCGAGATGCGCTGGTCCCACTATTTCCTGCCCACGCTGCGCGAGGATCCCAAGGACGCCGAAGCCATCAGCCACAAGCTCATGGCGCGTGCCGGCCTCATCCGCCGGCTCGGGGCCGGGGCTTACACCTACCTGCCGCTGGGCTTGCGCGTCCTGCACAAGGCCGCCGCGATCGTGCGCGAAGAGATGAACCGCGCCGGCGCGCAGGAGCTCTTGATGCCGGCGATGCAGCCGGTAGAGCTGTGGAAGCAGACCGGGCGCTACAACCTGCTGGGCGATGTGCTGATCAAGTTCAAGGACCGCACCGGCAAGGAAGTGGCCCTCGGCCCCACCCACGAGGAGGTCGTCACCGACCTTTTGAAAGAGATCCGCTCGTACAAGCAGCTGCCGATGACGGTCTACCAGATCCAGACCAAGTTCCGCGATGAGCCCCGGGCGCGGTTTGGCGTGATCCGCTCGAAAGAATTCCTGATGAAAGACGCGTATAGCTTCGATGTCGACGTCGAGGGGCTCAATCGCAGCTACCAGGCCATGTTCGAGGCGTATCAGCGGCTCTTCCGGCGCTTAGGGTTGCAGGTGCTGGCCTGCGAGGCTGACCCAGGTATGATGGGCGGCGATGTATCGCACGAGTTCATGGCGCCGGCTGCGAGCGGGGAAGATCGGGTAGTGCAGTGCGCGGGCTGCGGCTATGCCGCGAACCTCGAGGCGGCAAAGAGCCAGCTGCTGCCTGTCGCGCCTACGGCTGCTGCTATCGCCCCGGCGGAAACCGTCAAAACCCCTGGCGCGCATACGGTGGAACAGGTAAGCGCGTTCCTCAAGGTGACCCCGCAACAGATCATCAAGACGCTGCTGTATGACGTGGAGGGTAAGGAAACGGTGGCGGTGCTGGTGCGCGGCGACCACGAGGTCAACGAGGCGAAGCTCTGCCGGCTGCTGGGCACCCCCCAGGTGCGGCTGGCCGGCCCTCAGACCATTGAGCGCGTGAGCGCAGCACCGGTCGGCTTCACCGGCCCGGTGGGCCTCAAAGGGGTGCGCCTGCTGGCTGATTCAGCCGTTACCGCCATGCCCGAAGCGGTGGTGGGGGCCAATCAGGCGGAAGCGCATATGACGCATGTGGTGCCAGGCCGCGATTTCAAACCTGCGATCGTGGCTGACCTCAGGGTCGTCACCGAACAAGACCGCTGCCCCAAGTGCGGGGGAGCCCTCCAGTTTGTCCGGACCATCGAAATCGGCCATGTCTTCAAGCTGGGGACGAAGTACACCCAGGCACTGAAGGCTGAGATCCAACACCCCTCAGGTGCCGTGACACCGATGATCATGGGCTGCTATGGGATTGGCATCAATCGCATCGTCGCCACGGCCGTGGAGCAGCACCATGATGCCCAGGGGATCTGCTGGCCGCTAGCCTTAGCCCCGTTCCAAGTGGTTGTCACGGTGATGGAAGCGGACAATCCTGCCTTTCTGGCTGCCGGGGAAGCCGCCTACCAGCAGTTGACCGCCGCGGGGCTGGAAGTGCTGCTGGATGACCGCGAGCAATCCCCCGGATCTAAGCTCAAAGATGCGGACTTGATCGGCATTCCGGTGCAAGTGGTGGTCGGTAAGATCTGGCAGGCTGAGCAGCAGCTGGAAATCGTCCTGCGGGCCACCAAAATCAAGCACAAAACACCACCTTCCAGCGTCGCAGACGCCATCCAGAAGCTGCTTGACACCCTCCGCACCCCGTAGTAGAATTTATTTTAAGCTATTCGGCAAAAAAGTGGGCTGCCCCCACTTTTTTTGTTCTCGGCAGGACTTAAGATCCTATGGACGATCAGCATCTGGGTGCGATCCGGCAGTTGGTGGAGCCGCTCTTAGCGGAGCGGCAGACCGAGCTGGTGGAACTGGGGCTGTATCCCCAAAGCGGCGGCTGGCTGCTGCGGGTGCTGGTGGATAGGCCCGGTGGGATCAACCTGGCGGACTGTGCGGCCTTCAATCAGGCCCTGGGCCAGGCGGTGGATGCTGCCGGCTTGATCGAGAGCCACTATACGGTGGAAGTCTCCTCACCCGGCTTGGATCGGCCGCTGACCACGCGGCGGGACTTTGAGCGCGCCATCGGCAAAGAGGTGGTGGTGCAGTTGCACACGCCTGATGGCCGCTACCAAGAGCGTCGGGGCATGGTGCAGGGCGCCGGGCATGAAGCGCTGGTGCTGAAGACGCCTGCCGGGATGCTCACGCTGGCGTGGGCTGAAGTGAAACTGGGCAAGCAACAATTACGCTGGTGAGACGCACATGAATGGCGACTTATTGCCGATCCTAGAATCCATCGAGCGCGACAAGGGCATCGATCGCGAGATCTTGATCCAAGCGATCGAGGCCGCGGTCGCCACGGCGGCCAAAAAGAGCGAGGGGGTCAGCGAGGAGACCGAGGCCACCGCCACGTTGGACCGCAAGACCGGCCGCATCGTCGCGATGGTGGGCGGCCGCCAGGTGGACTCGGCGACGCTCACCCGCATCGCGGCGCAGACCGCCAAGCAAGTGATCATCCAGAAAATCCGCGAAGCCGAGCGCGACGTGATCTTCACCGAATTCCAGGGCCGGATGGGCGATATCGTCACCGGCTCGGTGCACCGCTTCGAGCGCGGGGACATCATCGTGGAGCTCGGACGTGCGGAGGCCATTCTCCCTAAGGGCGAGCGCATCCCGCACGAGGAATACCACCAGGGCGATCGCATCCAGGGCTACGTCCTGGAGGTGCGTAAGAACGCCAAGGGGCCGGCCATCGTCCTCTCCCGCACGCATGAGGAGTTCATCCGCGGGCTGTTCGTCCTCGAGGTGCCGGAAATCGCCGAGGGCATCGTGGAGATCAAGGGCATCGCGCGCGAGGCCGGCGATCGCACCAAGATCGCCGTGGCTTCCAAGGATGAGAAGGTCGATTGCGTGGGGGCGTGTGTCGGCATGCGCGGCACCCGCGTGAAGAACATCGTGCGCGAGCTGCACGGCGAGAAGGTCGACATTATCCGCTGGCACCCGGACACCAAGGCATTCGTGGCCGCAGCCCTCTCCCCAGCCAAGATCGCCGACGTCGAGGTGCGCCCGGAAGCCAAGCACATGCTCGTCATCGTGGATGACGACCAGCTGTCGCTGGCCATCGGCAAGCGCGGCCAGAACGTGCGCCTGGCCTCGAAGCTCACCGGCTGGCAGCTGGAGATCAAGAGCAAGGCGCAGCTGAACCAGCCGGGCAGCAGCCTCAGCAGCCTGCCGGGCGTGGGCCCGACGATGCTCGAGCGCCTGAAGGAGGCCCGCATCACGACGGTCGCGGCACTGGCCGCCATGACGCTGGAGCAGCTCTTGGCCATCAAGGGGGTGGGTGAGAAGACCGCCCAACGGCTGCTGGAGGCTGCCCAAGCGGCGGCGCAAGCCCCTGCGGCCACCGAGGCCCCGGTGCCTGAAACGCCGGCACCCGAAGCGCCTGCAGCCGAAGCGCCCGCAGCCGAAGCGCCGGCCGAGGGCGCGCCGGCCTCCGAGGAACCGGCAGGCGAAGCGCAACCTGAGGAGCAACAGAGTTAGACGATGCGTGTGCATGAGCTGGCCAAATCATTGAAGATCCCCTCGAAGGACTTGCTGGCGAAACTCAAGTCGCTGCGCATCAGCGCGACGGCTGCGGCCAGCACGCTGGATGCGGATGCGGTCAACCGCGTGCGTAAGGCGCTGGCTACCCCAGCGCCTAAAAAGCCAGCGCCCAAGTCGGCGGCACCGGTGAAAAAGGCGCCTGCGCCCAAGATCGTTGCGGTGGTGAAACCCGTCGCCGTCCCCAAGGCCACCCTGGCGCCTAAGCCCGTTGTCGTGGCTGCGCCTGCGCCCAAGCCGGCTGCGCGTCCGCAGCCTGCGGTGGCCAGTGCG
>JAGVGS010000046.1 GCA_020057015.1 Candidatus Omnitrophota bacterium
CCTCGGCCACGCGCCAAGGTTCATCGGGCGCCAGCGCCGGGGGGCGGCCGTGCGGCACTGCGCAGAAACCGCAGCGGCGGGTGCAGATCTGCCCTAGGATCATGAAGGTCAGCTGCCGCTGCGAGTAGCACTCGCCCAGATTGGGGCACAGCGCACTTTCACAGACCGTGGCGAGCTGGAGGTCTAAGATCAGCGCGCGCACCTCGCGCGCCGTGCCATCCGGCGAAAAGGCCTGTGTCATCCACGCGGGGTAGCGGCGCATAGGGCTTAGCTGACGCGCACCTTCACGCGCTTCATCTTCTCTACAATCGCTTCGGTCATTTCCTTCGTGCCCACCGCCGTAGGGTCGTTGCGCTCGGCCTTCAGGTCGTACGTCACGAATTGGCCTTCCCGTAACACGGCTTCCACCGCGGTTTCCAAGCGCTGGGCGGCTTCCTGCTCGCCCAGGTGCTGAAGCATCATCACTGCCGAGAGGATCATGGCAGTGGGATTGACCTTATTCAAGCCCGCGTATTTGGGGGCACTGCCGTGCACTGCCTCGAAGAGGGCGAGGCCGTCGCCGATATTCGCCCCCGGTGCGACGCCCAAGCCCCCGACCAACCCGGCGCACAGATCCGAGAGAATATCGCCATAGAGGTTGGGCAGCACCAGCACGTCGAACTCCCGGGGCCTCAGGACCAACTGCATGCAGGTCGCGTCCACCAGCCGGTCCTCGAAGGCCACTCGGCCCTCGTACTGCCGGGCGACTTCGCGGGCAGTGTGCATGAAGAGGCCATCGGTGAACTTCATGATGTTGGCTTTGTGCACTGCCGTGACTTTCTTGCGGCCATGCGCCAGGGCGTATTCGAAGGCATAGGTGACGATGCGCGCCGAGCCGCTTTTGGAAATCGGCTTGATGCTGATGCCGGCATCGGGCCGGATGGGCTGCCGGCTCTGCGCCTGCAGCTGCGCGATGAGCTGCTGGGTGAAGGGCTCGCCCGAGGCGAACTCGATCCCGGCATACAGATCTTCCGTATTTTCGCGCACGAGCACTAAGTCCACATTCTGAAACGGCGAGCGCACGCCGGCAAACGTGCGGCAGGGCCGTACGCAGGCATAGAGATTCAGTTCCTTACGCAGGGCCACGTTGACTGAGCGAAAACCGGTGCCGATCGGCGTGGTGATGGGCCCCTTGATGGCGATCTTATTGTCCCGCACCGATTGGAGGGTCTCTTCCGGCAGCGGCGTGTTGAACTTCTTGATGGCCGACTCCCCTGCCAGGCGCTCATCCCAGTGGATGGATATCCCGGTGGCCTCCAGGCAGCGGCGCGCTGCCCAGGCCACTTCCGGCCCGATGCCATCGCCAGGAATAAACGTGATCTTGTACATTACAGGCTCCTTTAACGGGTCGCGGCCGCGCTGGGGCGGGCACTGAGCCAGCGCGCCAAGCGCTGCAGCGTCTCGTCGATCGTCTGCAGAGAGGTCGCAAAACTGAGGCGCACATACCCCGGCGCGCCGAAGCCCTCGCCGGGGACGACGGCTACGTGAATCTCCTCAAGCCACTGCGCGCTGATGGCCTCGGCAGAGGCCCCCAGCCCGCCCACGTGGCACCAGGCGTAGAACGCCCCGCCGGGCGTTGTGCAGCGTAACGGCTTCAGGCGGTTGAGCCCCTCGACCAGCCGGTCGCGGCGCTCGTGGAACGCTTGCCGCATCTGGGCCACCGGCTGCTGATCCCCGTTGAGTGCCGCTAAGGCGGCATATTGGCTGATCGACGTCGGGTTTGAAGTGGAATGGCTCTGAATGTTGCTCATCGCCTCGATCCAAGCCTGGGGCCCCAAGGCATAGCCGATGCGCCAGCCGGTCATGCTATACGTTTTGGAGACCCCAGCCACGACCACCGTGCGCTCGGCGACCTGCGGCAGCGCGGTGACGATGGAGACATGGCGCGCCGGCGCATACACCAGTTGATCATAGATCTCATCGCTGATCACAATCAAGCCGCGTTCTAGGGCCAAAGCACCCAAGGCCTTCAGTCGCGCTTCATCCAGCACGGCCCCGGTGGGGTTGCTGGGGCTGTTGAGCACCACGATCTTGGTGCGCGGGGTCAGGGCCGCGCGCAGGGCGACCGCATCCGGCAGAAAGCCGGTGGCTTCGGTGGTGGGCACAATGATCGGCGTGCCGCCGGCGAGCTGCACCAGCGGCGGGTAGCTGACCCAGTACGGGGCGAAAATAACGACCTCGTCGCCTGGTTGGCACAGCGCTTGGAAGGCGTTATAGAGCGAATGCTTGGCCCCGCAGGAGACCAGGACGTGGGCGGGCTGATACGCGTGGCCCAGTTGGCGGCTGAAGGTGGTGGCAATGGCCGCGCGCAGCTCAGGGATGCCGGCCACCGGGGTGTAGCGGGTCTGATCGGCCTGGATGGCTTGGATCGCGGCTTGCTTGATATGCGCCGGCGTGGGAAAATCCGGCTCGCCGGCAGTCAAGTCGAGAATCGGCTTGCCGGCTTTGGCCAGCGCCTTGGCCTTTGCGGCCAGGGCCAGCGTCGGTGAGCCTTCGATGTGCCGAAGGCGGTCAGCCAACATGGGCGACCCCAGGCGTCACTTTTTCTTGGGCCAGAGCGTACGCAGGCCTTCGAAGAAACCCTTGGGCTTCTCGCCCTCCGGGGTCTGCGCAGGCGTTTTGCTCTCTGGGGCCGAAGAAGGTTTGGAAGTTTCCGCACGCGCCGGGGCCTTCGGCTGGGGCGTGATTTCCGGGAGGCGGCTGAGCCCCAGCAGGGCCATTTGGGCGCCATCACCGCGTCGAGGCTTCGCCAGTCGCACAATGCGGGTGTAGCCGCCGCTGACATCAGTGTAGCGCGGGGCGATCTCTGCAAAGAGCCGCTTCACCAGCGTGCGATCCTGCAACGTGCGGAAGGCCAGGCGCCGGGAATGCACGCTGCCTTCCTTGCCCAGGGTCACGAGGTGCTCCGCCGCGCGCTGCGCTTGCTTGGCCCACGTAAACGTCGTCGTGATCTGGCCGTGCAGGAGCAGGCCTTGCACCAGGCCGTCCACCAGCGCCTGGCGCTGGTCCATCGGCCGTGAGAGCCGCTGTGATTGTTTGGCGTGTCGCATCAAGCCGCTTTCAGGTTACGCCACGGCTGCCGTCGAGGGTTCTTCGCTGCCGGGCTTCAGGCCAAGCTTCAGCCCCATGCCCTCGAGCAATTCCTCGATCTCAGCCAGCGACTTCTTACCGAAGTTGCGGTACTTCAGCAGCTCCGCGGCACTCTTGTCCACCAATTCGCCGATCGTGTGGATCTTGGCTTCGCGCAGGCAGTTCGCCGAGCGCACCGACAGTTCCAGCTCTCCGATCGGCGTCTTCAGCTTCTCCTGCAGCTCCTCGTTGACCGTGGCCGGGGCCTCTTCTTCCGGCTCCTCGGGCAGCGTGCCGTAGTTCACGAACAGATCCAGGTGCCGCTGGAAGATGTTCGAGGCGTACAGCAGCGCGTCCTTGGGCGTCATCGACCCGTTGGTCCAGACCTCCAGCAGCAGCCGGTCGTACTCCGTCACCTGCCCCACGCGCGTGTCTTCCACGTGGAAGTTGACGCGTTTCACGGGTGAGAAGAGCGCATCCACGGCAATGATGCCGATGGCCTGGCCTTCTTTCTTGTGGCGCTCGGCGGTGACGTAGCCGCGGCCCCGGCTGACTTCCAGCTCCATCCGGAACTTGCCGGCCTTGGTGAGGGTGCACAGCTGCAGCTGCGGGTTGATGACCTCGATGGTCTCATCGGTCTGCAGATCCTCTGCCGTGACCGGCCCTTTCTTGTCCTTCTCGATCACGAGGGTCTTGGGCTGCCGGGTGTGCGCGCGCAGCACCAGCTGCTTGACGTTGAGGATGATCTGCGTGACATCTTCGAGCACCCCGGGCACGGCGCTAAAC
>JAGVGS010000010.1 GCA_020057015.1 Candidatus Omnitrophota bacterium
CCAGATAGCCGCGCGCCTGCCTCGGGCCGCGAAGCCCGAAGCCAACACAGAGCCTGACAAGCCACTGACTCGCGGGCAGATGACGATCAAGCTCGCTCAAGAAGCCAAGGCCCGCGCTGCCAAGGCAGCGCAGGAATCAGCCTGGCAGGCTCAACACGCCGCTAAGGTCGAACCGACTCCGCAGAACCAGGTGACGCTCCACTTAGTCAAGGGCGACTGGGTGACCGGCGAGCTGGTGCGGGAGACGCCGCAAGAAGTCACCTTACGATGGGACTACGGCGAGGTGGTCTTTCGCCGCAGCGAAATCATCCGGCTGCAGCGCTATGAAGGCGCGCAGGCGCCGGCAGCCCCTCAGATCGAAGTGAATGCCACCACGCCGCTGCCGCTGGTGCCTGAATCAGCCCCGGAAGTCACCTTGCACCTGAAGAACGGCGGCGTGGTCAGTGGGACGCTCTCCCAGGAGACCCCGGAGAGCGTCTTGCTGCGCCTCGATGGCGGCGACGTGGAGTTCACGCGCGCCGAAATCAGCCGCATCGAGCGTACGGTAGCCGAGTAACCCCGATTTAACCTTTTCGTCATACGCCTGTAACGTGCCCCCGCTATCCTCTAGGCCACGATGGTGCTGGAGGAGATGCCTCAAACCCTGCAATTGCAATTCGGCGACCTGGTCATTGACCTGGCGCGCTACCGCGTGTTGCTGGCCGATCGGCCGGTCCTCATGCCCTACCGGGAATACGCCCTACTGAGTTACCTGGCGCATCGCGCCGGCCATGTGGTCACCAAGCGACAGCTGTTGGAGGAGGGTTTGGGTCGCCACGACCCAGGAGGGTTGCGCATGGTGGAAGAGCACATCCGGCACATCCGCAGCCTGCTGGAGCGGGAAGGGCGCCTCTTTATTGAGCTGGTGGGGGAGCAGGGGTACCGGTTTCAAGCGCCGGGGGCGCGTAACACCGATTTAACATCGCCGTGATCGGCGCGTAATGCGCCGCTGGTACACTTCGGGGCAAGAAGCGATCATCCAGGCGCAGTAGGCGCGCCTGGCCGTTGGTGGGGAGAACAACAAGGAGGATGTCCATGAGTCTGCGGCAAGGACACTGGCGCGTGCGTCGGGTGGGGGGAGGGTGGCTGATCTTGAGCGCCTGCGCGCTGACGATGGTGGCAGGAGCCGGCCGCGTGCACGCCGATGCCCTGGGTACGGCCGGCGACAAGGCGGAGATTGAGCTGCTGAAGGCGCGCTTGGAGAAGCTGGAGCAGAAGGTGGACAACCAAAGCGCCGTGGCGGCCGGGGCGGACGAGGGCAGTGCCTTGGTGCAACTTCCGAGCGGCCTGCATGGCGTCCAGATGGGCGGCTATGTGGACACCTCCTATACGTATAACTTCAATGAACCCAATAACCGCACGAGCGGTTTCCGCGCCTTCGATACCCGATCGGAAGATTTCATGCTCAACCAGGCCAAGCTCTTCTTGGCCAAGCCGGTCAGCACGGAGAGCCCGGTGGGGTTCCGCACGGACCTGATCTTCGGCACCGATGCGGAGGTCACCAGCAGCGTTTCGACTGGGTTGGGTTCGGCCAGCAATGAGGAGATCGACCTGTTCCAAGGGTATGTCGAATATCTCGCGCCCCTCGGCAACGGCCTGGACCTGAAGTTCGGGAAGTTCACCACGCTGCACGGGGCCGAGGTCACCGAATCCAAGGATAACTGGAACTTCAGCCGGTCCTTCCTCTATCTGTACGGGGAGCCGCTCACCCACACCGGGATTCGGGCGCACTACCCGGTGCTCGAGAATCTGATGCTGATGGCCGGTGTCAACAACGGTTGGGACATTGTGGATGACAACAACAAAGCCAAATCGCTGGAGTTTGGCTTCACCTCGACCCCGATCGAAGGCGTCTCGCTCACCAGCTCCTACTTGGTGGGGGCGGAAGGCACCGATGGGCATGACAAGCGGCACCTCTTCACGACGGTGTTAGGCTATGAGCCGATCGAGAGCCTGCACCTGAAGCTGGCCTATGACTACGGGCATGAAACCGACGTGCTGGGTGATGGCATCTCCGGCGCGAACGGCTCGTGGCAGGGGGTGGCGGCCTACGCCAAGTACGATGTGACCGACAAGTGGTCGATGGCCACACGTGCCGAAGTCTTCAGCGACCAGGATGGGGCGCGCACGCTGGTCAATGCGGCAGCCACTTCGCCCACCGGCAGCGGCATCGCAGACCTGGACCTGTTCGAGCTCACGTTTACCAACGAGTACCAGATCCACGAGCACCTGATCGGCCGGTTCGAGTATCGCCTGGACAAAGCGGACAGCGATGTGTTCCGCCACGACCAGGGCTTCAAGGACTACCAGAACACCGTGGCGGTGGAGTTCATCGCGCCGTTCTGACGATCGTGTTGTGACCTGTCCGCCGCCTACACGGACAGGGCCCCGTCCCTCGGGCAACTGGGGGGCGGGGCATCCCCTAAAACCAACAAAGGAGGAGGGAATGGATCCAAAAGTAGCGCTCGATACTGTTTGGGTGCTCGTCACAGGCATGCTCGTGTTCTTCATGAATCTCGGGTTCGCGACTGTGGAAGCCGGGATGCAGCCGGCGAAGAACTGCGTGAACATCCTCTCGAAGAACTTCGTGGTGTTCGCGGTGACCTCGCTCGTGTTCTGGATGTTCGGGTTTGGCTTGATGTTCGGCGATGGCAGTCCCTGGCTGGGGCTGCAAGGTATCTGGGGCCTGCACGGCCTGGACAACTCGCCGGCTACCGGTGATGCGTACCAAGGCGTGTATAGCGCCCTGAACTGGACCGGCGTGCCGCTGTTCGCGAAGTTCTTCTTTCAGCTCGTGTTCGCCGGCACGGCGGCCACGATTGTTTCGGGGGCCGTCGGCAGTCGCATCAAGTACCTCTCGTTCATTGTGTTCTCCTGCATCATGGGTACGCTGATCTACCCGGTCACCGGGCACTGGATCTGGGGTGGTGGGTTCCTGGCCAAGATGGGCTTCTGGGACTTTGCCGGCTCGTCCGTGGTGCACTCGGTGGGTGGTTGGGCGGCCTTGACTGGGGCGCTGATATTAGGGCCCCGTATCGGCAAGTTCGGCCCGAATGGGGAAGTGCGGGCCACGCCAGGCCACGAGCTCAGCCTCGCGACCTTGGGCACGTTTGTGCTGTGGCTGGGGTGGTTTGGTTTTAATCCCGGTTCCACGATGGCGGCGGATCCGGAAGCGATCTCCCGCATCTGTGTCACCACCAACTCGGGTGGCATCGCCGCAGCGCTTACAGCCACCATTACCTCGTGGTTGCTGCTCGGCAAGCCGGATCTTGGGATGACCTTAAACGGGCTGCTGGCCGGCCTGGTGGCCATCACCGCAGGTTGTGCGTATGTCAGCGTGGAAAGCTCGCTCATCATCGGGGCGATTGCCGGCGTGCTGGTCGTGCTGGCGGTCATGTTCTTCGAGCAGAAACTGAAGATCGATGACCCGGTGGGTGCGACCTCGGTGCACTTGGTCAACGGTGTGTGGGGCACGTTGGCGGTCGGGTTGTTCTCCCAAGACGTCTATATGCCCAACACCACCGGCAACGGCCTGCTCTTCGGTGGCGGGGCCAAGCTCCTGATGGCCCAGTTGACCGGCGTCGCGGCGGTGGCGATCTTCACGCTGGTCGTCTCGGCTGTGGCTTGGTGGCTGTTGAAAGCCACGATGGGCATCCGCGTCAGCGCCCAGGAGGAAATCGAGGGTCTGGACATCGGCGAGCACGGCAACTCGGCGTACCCGGACTTCGTGGTGCGCAAAACCTTCCCGGTCACTTCCGGGGCGATGAGCGCCTCGGCTGAGCCCGCTCGGAGGTAACGATGCCTGAGACCTTTACGACTCATGCCGTCCCCCCGCAGGTGAAGCCAAGGAGTGGAACAATGAAGAAAATTGAAGCCGTCATCCGGCCAGAGAAGCTCGATGACGTCCGCAAAGCGATCGAGGACGTGGGGTACCCGGGTATCACGATTACCGAGGCGCAGGGCCACGGCAAGCAGAAGGGCGTGGTGCAGCAGTGGCGCGGTGAGACCTACCGCGTGGAGTTCCTGCCCAAGGTGAAGCTTGAAATTATCGTCAGCGACTCGGATGTCGAGAAGATCGTTCAAGCCATCATCAAGGCGGCCAAGACTGGGTCGGTCGGCGATGGCAAGATTTTCGTCTCCGATGTGCGGGACGTGATCAAGATCCGCACCGGCGAACGCGGCGAGCTGGCGCTGTAATAAGAGCTTGAGGCACCGGAGGGGATCCTGCCAAGGGTCCCCTCCGGTGTGATTTCACCCCGCCGTAACATCCCCGTAACATCCTTCGCCGACAATACGATGCCTTTCGCAAGGAAGGCTGGGACAAGTCGTGTGGCGGCGGAGGGGACACAATGGTTAGAACCGGTTTCATAAATCCGCGCGAGCCGCGTTGCGAGCGCCAGCGGGCCAGATGCCAGGAGCGACGACGAAGGTGTACCCCCTGTGGTACTCCG
>JAGVGS010000082.1 GCA_020057015.1 Candidatus Omnitrophota bacterium
GCCAGCGCCGGCTGTATCTGATCTTGCTGGCGGCCGGGGCGTTGCATTTGTTGGTGCAGGGCTTCTGGGTGCCGCAGCGCGCGACCACGCATCGGTTGCAGCGGGAGTTGACCGCCCTGCAGAAGCGCGCGGAGGAGTTGCGCACGGAGCTGCCGGATGTCCCCGGCGAGCAGCAGCAACTCGAGGCGGCTCAGCGCTCGCTCGAGCGGTTGCAGCAAGATTTGGCGGGGCTGGAGGGCCAACTGCCGCGGCAGAGCAGCCTGCCGGAACTGCTGGGGCAGCTGGCCAGCCAAGCGGCGGGGTATCCGGTGGAGTTTACCTCGGTGAAGCCGACCACCAAGAAAGCCGGGGCCGAGGACCCCTACGCCCGCCTGGAGATCGAAGTGAAATTTCTGGCCCAATATCCGCATACCGTGAATGTGCTCAAGCGCCTGGAGCAAGTCTCCCCGTTTCTCGATGTGGTGTCGGTGACGCTGGAGGAAGCCAAAGACGCGGCGCCCAAGGAAGCCGCGGTTACCGTCGTGCTGGCCACGGTGCTGGGCGCGGCCTCCACACAGCCCCCGCCGCCGCTGGTGCCCACCCTCGTGGAGCCGGTGCTCCTGCTGCGCGATCCGTTTGTGATCAAGCGTTTTCCCGGCAAGCAGAGCCCCTTAGCCCAGCTGACCCTCAGTGGCATTACGCCACGCGGGGCCCGCTCGACGGCGATCATTAACGATACCGTGGTAGGCGCGGGGGATCGGCTGGGCGAATATCAGGTGGTGCAAGTCATGCCCACGATGGTGGTGCTCAGTGATGGGCGCGAGAGCATGGTCCTCAGTCTGGAACAGACAGCCGAAGGAGGCGCCGCACCGTGATTCGACCTGTAGGGTGGGGGCGATGGGTGGTGGGCAGCGCGCTCAGCTGCTGGGGGATGGTGCCTGCCCTGGCGAATGAGACGGCCCCGGTGGTGGCCGAGGTGCCGGTCCCCGAGACCGCGGTGTTAGCTGAGTTGGTGACGCTGGAGTACAAGCAAGCCGCCTTGGCGACCGTGCTCGGGTCACTGGCGCGGACCTACGACTTGAACCTGGTGCTGCCCAAAGAGCTCACCGGCGACGTGACGATGGCGCTGCGCGAGGTCACACTGGATGAAGCGCTGCAAGCGATCCTGGGCGTCAACGGCTATACCTTCACGCGCAAAGGCCGCCTGCTGTACATTACGCCCGGCCCGGGGCTGGAGGGCATTGACATCAGCACGGCCGCCGTCGCGCTGCGCTTTCTGACCGCCAGCGAAGCCAAGCGCTTGCTGGGCGATGCGCTCTCGAGCAAAGGCAATATCGAAGTGAACGAGGCCACGAATAGCCTCGTCGTGACAGACTATCCCTCCCGCATCGCCCAGGTGCACACCCTACTGCAGGCGATTGATCTGCCGCCCATCCAAGTGCTCATTGAGGCGAAGCTCTTGGATTTGCAGGCCGAAGCGCTGGAAAACTTCGGCATCACGCACACGACCACCTACAATCCCGCCGGGGAGGAGCAGGGCCTGTTCCAGCGGCAGACGGGCGCCAATGAGTCGATTGCCGCCACGGGCAGTTTCAACGGCCCCAGCAGCACCCTGACCGGGGATCAGTTCACCATCACCACGACGCTCAAGGACCTGGCCCTCGCCCCCACGATTGATCTGCTGGTGAGGAACAACAAAGCCCACTTGCTGGCCTCGCCCTCGGTGGCCACCCTCAATGGCAAGGAAGCCCGCATCATCATCGGCGAAAAGTTTCCCTACCGGGAGCAGACGCAAACGACGACCGGCACGACCGAATCGACGAAATTCGTCGATGTCGGCACGACGCTGCGCGTCACCCCGCTGGTCTCGCCGGATGGCTGGATCACGATGAACGTGCATCCCGAGGTCTCCTCGGTCTCTGCCACGCTGGATGCCGGCCCGCGCATCACCACGCGCGAGGCCGATGCCACCGTGCGCGTGCGCGATGGGCAAACGGTGATCATCGGCGGGCTGATCAGCAAACAAGAGGACCGCACGCGCCAGGGCGTGCCCTTCTTGCGCGACATCCCGTTGGTGGGCCTGCTCTTCTCCAGCCGCAGCCAGGAGCTGGAAGAAAAGGAGCTCACCGTCTTTATTACCCCCCGGATTTTGGCGCATGACCAAGCGGCCGCACTCGCCCAGCGCCAGGACGTGACCCGCGAGGAGGTGCGGCTGAGCGTGGAGGCGGCTGGCGAGGTCAATCTCGTGGAGAAGCTGTTCCAGCATGCGCGCGAGCTGCAGCGCGGGGGCTATCCGATCACAGCCCATAAGCGGCCGACCGGACGCGACCAGGAGCTGCTGAAGGTTTACAAGCAGATCTACAGCCAGTTTCCCCATACGCCGCATGCGGATGAGGCGCTCTATCGCATGGGGCAGCTCTATGCCGAGCGGCTCCATCAGGAGGACGAGGCCGCCAAGACCTTTCGCCAGCTCATTGAACAGTATCCCTCCAGCCGCTATCGCCAGCGGGCGTACCGTGCGTTTCTGAAAGCGCAGCGCCGCGGGGCCAAGCACCAACAGCAGCTCGAGCGTCTCTCGCAGCGCCAGCCGCTGCCCGAGATCACCCCCCCGTCGGTTCTCGCGCGTCCCGAGGAATGACGCAGTTCGCCTACCGGGCGCGGGATGCCAGCGGCACTGCGGTGACCGGCACGCAGGAGGCCGACACTGCGCTGGCGGTCGCCGGCCACCTGAAAACGCTGGGATACCATGTCATCGCGGTGGAGCCGC
>JAGVGS010000002.1 GCA_020057015.1 Candidatus Omnitrophota bacterium
CAGCGGCGCCTTCACGGCCTCATCGGCGGCCAGCCACAGCAGCAACCGCGCCCGGCGGGCGGGCAGCTGCGCGGGCACCAAGGCTTCCATTTGCGCCAGCGCTTCGGCCACCACTGGGGGATACCGGACCACCGCGCTCGTGACCCGCGCCTGCGGCAAGGCGCGACGCAGCCGATCAATGCCCCAACGCTGCGTGGCGATCGTCGGCACCACGGGAATGCCCAGCCGCTGAGCGAGGCGCTCAACATCGATGGTGATGCGCCGCTCGCGCGCCTCATCCATCATGTTCAGCTGGAGCACCAGGGGACAGGCGGCTTCGCCCAGCTCCAGCGTCAGCGCCAGCGCGCGGGCGAGGTCCTTCGCATCGGCCACTTGCAGCACGGCAGCGTGCGGGCCCAGCAACAGCGCCCGCGCCACCATCTCATCCTCCGAGGCCACCATCAAGCTGTTGAGGCCCGGGGTGTCATACACGGTGACAGGGTGGCCGCCCAAGCGCATCACCCCGGTGGTGCTCATCACGGTCGTGCCGGGATAGTTGGAGACCATCGCGTAGCGGCCGGTCAGCAACTGAAAGATGACGCTCTTGCCGACATTCGGCTGGCCGGTGACAACAAGCGGCGGCGCCCCCTCACCCGTTCGGAAGAGCGGCGGATGCTCAGGAAGCTTGGTTGCTATGGTCATTGATTCCAGGGGTATGCGTGGTGACGGCAGGCACAACGTGGTGGACGTACCCGGCCCATTACCCTGCCACGCGCGCGTGCAGTCCAATCCATAGCAACACCCCATTGACTGGAATCATGCAGAGGTTAAAGATCCGACAACGTCGGATAGCGCGCTCGGAGATGTGGATCGTGGCCTGCAAACCTAATAACTGCAGCTGCCATTCACAGATCCTGCGCATGACCCACATCACATGGCCTGGCCAGAGGGCCGATAGCATGGAGACCACACCAAAAAACATCGGCAGCATTACCGGCAACCATTCGCTCATCGTGCTCATGAGTACTCCTACGCGAGATCCTCAATCATCGTCGCCAGCAGCATCTGCTTATCGAGGCTCCGGCCGGCCACCAGCTTCTTGAGCTGCCGGTTCTGCTCCAACCCGCCTTGTCTACACCTGGAAATTCTACCACTAAACTGTGCGGTGTTCGGGAGGAAGATCCGAGTACCCCTCACGGGCGCACGAAGGGGTGACGGCGTAATTTTTGTCCCGTAGCGTCGTTGGCGGTCGTTCGCGTCAGGTATACTTACGTTTATAAGCGTTTGTTGTCCCTTGTTAGTAGCGCATAAAACATCTTACTGCGCATCACAAGGGCTGGGGGAACCGCCGGGTGTGCTATGGACAGGACAAGCGGATGACAAGACGACCGGTATTCATCGCCATGATCGCCTTGGGCGCCATGACGTTGGCGGCAAGCGCCTACAGCGCCCTGTCAATAGTTGGCCTCGCGCCCATGGACCGGCCCATCTTTTTGGGATGGTTCGTTGCCGCGAATACGACGGCCAGCACCTTTCTATTCTTGTTCTGGAAGCGAAGGCACTTGTTTGGGATCCAAGCACAACTCGTTGCGTTGCTCTGGGGCGTACTGGCTTTTTGGTATTGGTTGCCGTCTCCACTCTGCCATGTCTTGAGCATCAACCTTGACCCGCTTCAGTTGAAGTGGGTGGCCTTTGCCTATTTATGGGAGGTGGTGATTGCCGGAGGACTCTGGGTGCTCGTGTGCCTTCGGATCTTTCGTCCGCTTCAAGCGTTCGTGCAAGGAGAGCGAAACAGCGCCAACGCGCTGCGCCTGTATCAGGCGGCTCTGCACTTCCCGATCATTGCCAGCGGGCTCTTGGCAATCGTCACCGTCATCGCCTTTGGCATCGGTATCGCGCAGCTGTGGTACTTCGCATTCCAATCTCCCATCGAATTGGCCAAGACCTGGCTGATCGGCATTATCAGCGGCTCGTTCCACGGGCTCCTCAGTTATCTGGGCATCGACCTGCTCCTGGGTCCGCTGCGCGTGCGCATCGAACAGTCCTATGCCCTGGCCGGCGTGGCCAAGCGCAAGCTCTCGCAAAGGCTCCTAGGCATTACCCTGGTAATTGCCGCAAGCAGCTTGACGCTGTTGAGCCTCTTTGTCACACAGTCCTTTCAGCTCATTATCAAGGAACAAGTCACTGCGCAGATTCGTGCCGATCTAGCGCAGATCAGCGCCCGTGTTCAGGCAGCGAGTGCCTTGGCCGATGTGGAGCCGCTGTTAAGGGGCTTACGCCGGGGCACGCATGGCGACGTGAGGCTCATTAATGCCGGGGAGGGATTGCCGCTGGCCGAGGTGTCTCCTGAAACACGGCGGTTTATGATCAGCGAGCGGACCGGGATCATCGAGGATCTGAAACACGAGCTGAAGCTGGTGGCCGTCATGGAGGCGCCGAAGCTGGGCAAACAGGTGGTCGCCATCACGCGCCTGTCTGATTTTTATGAGCCGTTAACGATTCCAGCCCGGTACATCGCCATGGCCGCGCTGATGATTGTCATCCTAGCGGCCGGCATCCTCACCTTTGTCAGCCTGTCGTTGGCCAACGCGATTCGCCGGTTGTCCCTTGCCGTGCAACAGGCCGCAGCCGGCAAGGCGCCCTATACGATGCATTTGGATACCGCCGACGAGTTAGAGGATCTCTCGCACGCGTTTGCGTATTTCATCGAGGAGTCCCGGGGGCTGCACGCCCGGCTGGAGGAAAACCTGGCGGAAATGGAAGACCTACTGCGGGTGGTCTCGCACGATCTGCGGGCCCCGCTGATCAACATCCAGGGCTTCTCAAAGCGCCTCGAGCCGATTATGCAAGAGACCGTGCGCACGCTTGACCAGGTGGCGGCCCACCATCCGGCCGGCGGCCTGCGCGCTCAGGTGGAGGCAGTGAGAACGCAGGTACAGACGCAGTTTACCCAGTCGGTCCAGTTCATCTCGAAGAGCATCGAGAAAATGGACGCCCTGCTCACCGGACTGCTCTGCATCTCCCGCATCGGCCGCAAGGCCGATCCCGTCCAACCAAACGATCTCAATACGATCCTTGACGAGGCGCTGGTCCTCTTTGCCCACCAGCTTACCGAGCGCGCCATCCAGGTGATCCGCCATCCCTTACCCGATCACGTCCCTTGCCGCCGTAACGAAATCAACCAGGTCTTCTCCAACCTGCTTTCGAACGCGATCAAATACATGGGCTCACCGGCTCACCCCTGCATTGAGATCGGGGCGACGTCCCACCGCGACCACGTCGAGTGCTTCGTGCGGGACACCGGCATCGGCATCAGCCCGCCTGACCAGCGCAACATCTTCCAGATGTTCACGCGGCTCTACGCGATCGATGTCCCCGGGGATGGTATTGGGCTGGCCTTTGTGCGGAAGATCCTGCGCTCACACGGCGGCACGATCTGGGTCGTCTCCGAGCCAGGCCGCGGCAGCACCTTCTTCTTCACGCTGCCGACCCACCCCGCGGGAAGCGTGTGATGAATGGTAGAAGCCGCATGCACCCCCAGGCCTTTGGCGTATGAGACCCGGCAATGGTGAGCGGATGCCCAGGAAAGATTGCTCAGAAATCCACCACCTGGGCCCATTGCACGCTCACCACCGCTGCCCCCTCGTTTTCGTAGTACTCGACCTTGACGCGATGGAGGCCTGCCGGCAATTGCTGATCAACGGTGTAGGTTGTTGACGCTTGATCGATCCATTTGTCGATCAGCAACACCCCATCGACCCACAGCCGAATACCGTCATCAGCCTGAACCACGAACCGATAGGTCCCGGCAGCCGCGAAGCTCCAATCCCCTTGCCAGCGGACGCTATAAGTGTTGACTCCGATCCTTGGGTCAGGTGCACCGCTTCCCCAATTGAAGGCGATCCGCGCATCCGTACGGGTAAACTTCAGATTCGTCAGGTCCCTGTTGTCGAAGTAGTCGCCTTTGAAAGCGCTCCGCGGTATCGCCAGCGGTGCTGTCGTAAACATCCGGTCCCCTGAAACAGCAAGGTTCTTTGCCGCATCCTGCGACTTCACCCGATAATGATACAGCGTTTCGGGCTTCAGGCCGGAGACAGCAACAACGTGGCTTGTCACCATCACCGTGGCAAGCGTTGTGCTGCTCCCATAGGCGCTTGTCGGACCGTACTCGATCTGTGAAGTGCTGGGCTCATCCGTGCTCCAGCGAATGCTTGCATCAGCGCTGGTCACGCTGGCCGCCACCGCTTGGCTGATCGCCGGCGGCGTGGTATCGACGATCGGTGGCGGTTCTTCGACAGCCAACGTTGAGGATGCTGCGATTGCAAAACGGATCACATAATCATCCGTGTTCGTATTGGGCGGGCTCGCGGCATCCTGGCAGCGGACCATGTGGCTGTAGCTTTGCCCATCGTGAAGGCCGGTTAGCAAGGCGCTGTGCGCAATTCCTCCGGTCTCAGTGAAGAGATCCGGGATCGCATCATAGCCGGTATTGGGGATCGTGCCATACTTGCAGGTGGCATCCTCATTCGTCGAGAGTGTGAGTGTGGCTTGGGTCGTTCCCGCCGACAGAGTCTCGGTAGGCGCGCCACCGGTGGGCCACGGCGGAGCGGTGTCGGTGGGCGGTGGCGGGGGTTGGATCGAACCGGTAAATACTGCGGGGCCTGTTCCCCAGCGGCCGGCCGCCTTCCACATATCCGCGACATCTTTGAGCCTTGAGAAATTCTGCGGGCTCGCATACGACTGGTAGATATAACCACTCATATCCGTAACACCTTGTTGCTCTGCCTGCGCAACTAAATCACGCCACCTAAGATCAATGCCGAGATTGCCGCTGTCGTAAAAACCGCCAACAATTTGCGAAAAATGCTGTGGCTGTTTATACGTGGTGTCAAGCCCGGACCAAAACTTCATGTTGTTTGTATTCCCTGCATTGTACCAATTGCTTATATAGGTCCCGCCCCGGACGCCCTCCCATGAACCCACTGGCGTCGTAAAGCTTCCATTGCTCCCCAGATACTGCGCCGCTTCGGCATTATGATAGGGATCGAACATATCGTTCCAAATGATGACCGCCTTGCCCGGATACATGCTTCGAACCATATCGGTGGTCGGGCCGATCACTTTTTCGGCCATATAGCGGCCCGCCTGCCCAGGAATGGTGGACGACATGCTGCCGCACGCCGGATCCCAATTGATCGCCGCCATCTCGTCAAATCCAAGCATGATGGCAGCAGTATTGGCCACGCCCCAGAAGTTCATTTTTTGTGTTAATTGTGTCGCCATGGCATCGAATTGCCCCTGACGGCAGAAGCTCGCCAGCGCCGTGTACTGGTAAGTGAAATTCGCAGACCTCCACCAGTTGACACGCACCGTACTGCCATTTGTAATTCGTGAACCTACAGGAATGGTGAGCGTCTGTCCACTCATCGATGGGATGGAATAATCCCCCCCCGATGTGTATGTGGTGAGCCCATCGAGAGAGGTCACCGTTACTGGACGGTAGCTATCGGCCAGCCCATTATTCAGTCCAATTTCTCTCAATGAAAAATCATCGATCCACAGCGTTCCATTGGTGGTCGCGCTATACAAGTACGCCGTAATGTTGATGTAATTTTCTTCCATGCTGGGAAACTCGACCCAATACTCTGTCCAGTCGTTCGTAGGTGCTTGGGTATTGTAGGGCGTCAGACGACGATATTTCGGGGCATAGATAAACCGTGGGCCGTTCCAGCCATTTGAACCAAGAATTTCCCAATACATATTTTCTGCGCCCGTCCAATTGGAGGTCTTCATAAAAACCGACAATCGGTACATCCGCCACGGCTTCACATGAGCCGAATGATACAGTCTTACTTCTTTACCGTTAACAGCGTTGGTGCCTGGATTCACGGCCTTCAATGCGGCGCTGCCGCCATGGATGCTCGTCGTATCCTTTTGCCACAAGGTGCCGATTGTTCCAGGGGCCCCCGAAAGATTCCACGCAGCCGGGGCATTGCCATTCCATGACTCGAACTTCCCGTTGGAATGATCCGTATCCGACAACTCTGTTAGGACACTCGCCATAGAGCCCGTGACGCGAAACTCGGTCCCTTTGATCGGATACGCCTCGGCAAGCGATTTATCCGCATAGGCGCCTTCGAATCCTCCACAGCACACTGGAATGAGCGTGATGCCTAATTGCGCCGCTTTTGCTTTCACCCGATCACGGTTTGCAATACAGGTGGCACTCGGAGAGGCAACACTATCGCAATTGCCACCAGCATCTGTTACATACGCTCCGTTGTACCCATTATTCGCCATCGTCTGAAGCACGCTTAATACCGTATCCGTTTTCGCATTATCACCGAATGCCGTATTGAGCAGCACAAAACGATTCTTGAAAATATTGGACCCACCCGTCGAGTTGCTCACCGTCACATTCACACCTGACGCGGTGGTCTGGAGGCCTGCCGCATCTCGTGCGCGTGCGGTAAGAGCATAATTTCCATTGGTTACCGCGGTTGTATTCCATACTGTTGAATAGGGTGATACCGTATCTTCTGCGCCCACGTTGGCTCCATCGAGCAGGAACTGGACGCCTACGACGCCAACATTGTCAGAGGCATTTGCGGAGACTGTGACTGATGCGCCGGAAACGGTGGAGCCGTTTGTCGGTGCGGTGAGAGAGACTGCGGGTGGAGTGGTGTCGGTTGGTACGCCAGATGCCGTCGTAAACAGGTTGTCCGCACTCGTTACAGACCTCCCCAGAGCATCCGTAGAGCGAAGGCGGTAATGATAGGTGGTCCCCGCAGTAAGCCCA
>JAGVGS010000009.1 GCA_020057015.1 Candidatus Omnitrophota bacterium
AGCTCTGTAAAGAGCTGCTTCAGGGGATCCACCAGCTCTCGATCTTGCGCCTGGACAGCAATCAACAGACTTCTCACCGCGTCCCGATCAAAACGGCCCCCTTGGGCAATGAACGTGTGCATGAGCCCAGGCAGCCCCTGCTTGAGTTGCTCTCCCAGCGGGTCGGCCGCGGCCACGACGGGGCTCGGGATGGGCAACGGGCTCTGCGAGGCGGTGCGTGTGGCGCTTGGCGCGGCCATCGTAAGCTCAACTGTCACGGTCGGTATTGGGGTCGACGCCGGCGTGGGCGTCGCCGTGGAGGTTTCCGTAGGCGATGGCACCGCCGAGGAAGTGGTCGTTGGCGTCTCTATCGGCTCAGGCGTTGGAGTAAGCGATGGGGTGGGCGCTGCGATGGACGGTGGAGCGGCATTGGCGATCTTCGCAGCAGCCCTTGTCCGCGGAGCCTTCACCAACTCAGTGACATCGTTCCAGTCGATACTCTGCGGTAGCTGCACCCCAGAGCCGGCGAGCACCAGATGCGGCTGCCGGGTAAATTGCGGATTGAGCTTCAACAGCTCATCCAGCGACAATCCTGCGGCATGGGCAATCTCACCGAGCGTGGCCTTCGGCAGGATGATGCCGACGTCCGGCTTGATCGCCTGCTTGGGCACCTCGATCCAACCGTCCGCCTTGATTACGTTGATGTTAGTGATCGCTGGCCGGCCGAAACGCTGCAACGTCTCAATGGGAATCCCTTCCCGGGCGATCCGGCTCAGGGTGGCTCCCTTCGGGATGTGAATGCGGGTGATGCCGTCGCTCTCCTGGATCGCGATCTTGACAGGGGTGGTGGCTGATGCAGGCTTGGCAGCGCGCGGATGAACGGCGGCTGGCTCATCAACCAGTGGTTCCTCGATGATCTTCCCGTCAAACCTCACCGGTTTAAACGACAGCATGGTCTGGCCCGGACGCCAGCCCGGCACCTCAACGGCGCGCCAGCCAGACAGCCCTAGCTGGGCATTGATCTCGTCAAGCGACCTGCCCCCCACGTGATCTAATTGCGCCTGAGCCATCGTGTAGTCGTGCGCCTGCCCCCAGCTCTCGGGCGCCATCGCGGCTGACGCAGGCTGAGGGCTGATGACGCTGCCCACCATGAACGCCAGCAGCCGGGGCACAATGAACAGCATGACGAGCGCCGCCAGGTTGCGAGGCGAGCTGGCCACGCGCCTGACGTGGGCACCTCGCTGCTCCCCCTCTCGGCGCGTCAGATCGGGCGTCCATCCTAAGCGCGCCAGCACCGAGGGCATCACGCCGACCGCGGTGATGGATGTCCAGAACAAGGGAGAGACAAGCGTGGTGGACAGAAATGTGCGAATGCCTTCCCAGGCTAGCGTAGCCGTTGAGGTCAGCGGTGCGGCGGTTGTCGCCATGGCGCTTGCTTCAAACAGTGGCGCCATTTCCACGCCGCCCAGGATCGCCACCAGGAGTCCAGCTGCTGTGAGCGTGAGACTGCGAGACACCGTCTGATAGGCTTGTGGAGATCGTGCGCGGGCGATCAGGCTTGCAAGGCCAATGGTGCCCGAGACCAGCATGGTGATCATGCCGCTGCCGGGTGCCGCCCCAACGGCGGCAGCGATGGCACTCGCGATGATCGTGCTCCGTCCGACCGATATCAGACTGATACCGATGGAACGGATGATCGGATGCCGATCGAACTTTGGCGCCTGCAGCCCTCCTAACCATCCGCGGCGCCAAGCGAGGAAACCAGCCACACCTACACCCAACAAGCCCAGTGCGACCTCAAACGCGTTTCCACCCCCCACGTCGCTCGGCCCGCCAGCCAGCGCACTCGCGGCGAGGAGCAGAGTGATCATCGAGGGCAGGACCATCAGTCTCATCGCCGGGGCCACCGTCTGCCCGATGTTGTCACCCATCTCCCAGGGCTCATTGGGTGGTACGCGCTCGTCGTCGGTTATGGCGGTAGGTCCTGAGGGCTCGACTCGCGGGATGTACTGAAGAGCCTGGATCGTGCCGTCCGCAGCGCGGATTGCAACGATCTGATCGCCCCCATGTCCGTTTCGCGCGGCTGCTTCGAGCACTGGCCGTAGCATCGCGACGTTTTCTGTTGTGAGGCGAGCAGCACTGTCAGCTATCGGCATGAAGTCGACAAGTGGAATGCCTCCATTGCGGCCTAGTTGTTCTTCGATCGCCTGGAGAATCTCTGGAGAAATCGGCACGCTGGCGTGGGATGCCTGGGGCACATCTGCGAGCTTGACGGCAGCAATAATCTCCGTGATACGCTCCGCACGTAAGCCGACACCTGGATCGTCCTTGAGGAGTGGCGACCAGCCGCTTACACCAAGCTTTTGGTTGAGGTACGTGTCAATCGCAGCCAGCGAGTAGCCCAGGCGCCAGCCGATTTCTGCCTCAATGGCTCCGAGTTGGTCTACATAGTCGCTCAGGGGCAGCTCACCCCGTTCTTCTTGTGCGGCCAGATCTCCCCACAGAGCGAAGAGCTGCTCGATCTCAATCGCATTGCCTTCATCGCGCGCCACGATGTAGCGGTAGTCGCCGATGTTCGTCACCTCGCGGACGACCACCCCTGGTTGCTGCCGCGCCACGATCAGTAGGGCCTGTCGCATTGTATAGTCTGGGTGGGTTGGCTCCGGCGCCTCGATCAGGGCGGCGCGTTTTGACCCGGCGAGCACCGCCGCGATATCCTTGGATTCCTCATCACCATGCAAGCCGCCCGAGGGCGAGGGCGCTCCTGGCGTACTCACGAATTCTCGCTGGGCCTCGATCGCCGCAAGTACGGCTGCCAGTGCGACATCGGTGCCTGGCACTACTTCGCCCTGCAACCGCTGAGGAACGGCGGGGATAGCCGCTTCAACTGGAACTGGTGACACCGCCGGCTGCGCTGCGACACCAGC
>JAGVGS010000005.1 GCA_020057015.1 Candidatus Omnitrophota bacterium
AGTCGATTCGCAAATATCCTCTGCCCTACCTCAGGAAGCCTCTGAAAGAGTACCGGCAGCACCAAGTACTGCGTTGTGTCCATCGCATGAAGCATAGTCGTCAGCTGAGCAGCCAGTTGATCGCGCTGGTTTCCCAATTGCCTGTCGGTCGCGACCAACGATAGATCAGCCAACCGCACGGCCGGGAGGATGCGTGGTGCGCTGGAAGCAGTCGTAGGCTCTACATCGGTAACCTTCACCCAGCGAGGTACGTTCACCAGGATGCTGGCACGGGCGGGCTCTCCCGACCTGCTGGCACCCACCACCACCGCCGTCCTCATCTCTAGGTCCGCGCTCTCATCATTGCCACGGATGATGAACCTTGTACCCTTGGAGGACCACGGCGCATCACCCACTTGGAGCTTCACAAGCTCGGAGAACTGATCCCGCGTATCCTCAATGCGCACCTGCACCGTCCGAGTCGCAGGATCGAGGGACTCGACGCGCACCAAGAGATTCCTGATCCCAAACTCTCCGCCGACGCCACGCGACCTGGTAATCCACGAAGGCATAGGATCAGGCGCCACGCCGCGAGGATCCAAATCCTCAATCCTCACCGAACGAGGGATGTTTATCATCAGGCGAACCGCGGCCGATTGCCCTGCGCCACTCAGCCGGGTGGCCTCAATCGCGATGTGCGTACGACCCTCCTTGCCCCCAGCGATGAGGGTATTCGTACTCGAGTTCCAAGCAAGCGCACCCACCTGGAGCGTTATGCTCTCGGTGGACTGGTCCTCCGTATTCTCAATCTGCACTTCGACCGTTTGGGTGTCGGGATCGATGGCCATGACGCGCACCACAAGATTATTCACGCGGAAGCTACCGCCCACCCCACGCACTCTGGGAATCCAAGGCCGCTGCTCATCCCTCCCCCTCACAGGACGCCGTGCTGGAGCCAGCTCCCGGCCGTCATAGCCAAGCGCGGCTGCTAAGGAAGCGTCCTCCTGGATCAGCGCTCCGGCTACGGCCTCGTTGGCGCGGGCTTGCTCGGCGAGGCGGTCTTCTTCTTCCACGTCGTTGGTTACCGCATTGCGGTCCCGGGCGGCGCGCAACAAGCGCGACTCTTCCACCATCACCTGCACCAGCTGTGCCTTTAGCGCTGGCCGCGCTTCTTCCGATGCCGCGGCCAATTGCCTGAACAGCTCATCGCGCGCAGCGGCCACCCGTGAGAGCTCTGTTACGTCGGGTTGCTCAAGCGCAAGCGCAGCAAGCGCGTCGACCTGCGCGTGGTTGACGCCCAGCCTGTGCCGGCGCGCGTAGGCCAGCATCTGCGCGGCATCGTTGTCGGTGAGCAAGCGGAGGGCTGCGAGCACGGTTTGCTGTTCGAGATCGGATGTAATCTCGCGCATACCCGCATGCGATGTCAACCGCCGTAACTCTTCCAGCCGTTGCACGATCGGACCGGCCTGTTCGGACGCCTCAAGCCCGTGCTGCTTGAGGACGGTGTCGAGCACATCCGGCGTCTGGACCAACCGCACCAGCTGCCGCGCCAAGGCGTAGCGCATCCAGGCAGGGCGGATGCCCAGGGGCAAGACCGCCCGCAGCAGCGCCAGATGGTCGAACTCCGTGGCCGTGTGGTTCACGCGGTTGGGATCATAAATGCGGTAGTCGGCGAATACGCGCGCCACGCGATCGGGCTGGTTGATCAGCGCATTGGCCAGCGCGTATTGGAACAGCGGATTATCGCGCCGCGCTTGCGGGCTGTCGTCATTGCTGCTGGGCACCTGGAAGACGACGGAGAGGATGCCCTCGAAGTGCACTTGCACGGCGCGGAGGAGTTCGGGATCGGAGAGGCCAGCAGCCTCGAGCACGCTGCTCACCTGCTCCGGATGCACCGCAACGGCAATCAGATCGCGGGCCAGCGTGAGCCGCTGCTGGGCCGAGGCCAGAGGCGGCAAGAACCCGAGCACCGGCATCCAGTGAGCCAGCACCCGATAAGCATCAGGCTCCTGGGCCAGTAAGCGATGGGCCAAGTCCTGGCGCATGTCCGCCTCGATGGCTATCGGCACAAGGCTGAGGGCCAACTCGAGGTCGGTCTCGGCTACCGGCGCCCTGTCAGGTCCCGTGCGCGCGACCTGCGGCTCCTGGTCCGGCGTAAAGCGGCCGGCCGCCGACCCATTGACCACCCAGTCCAGCAACTGCCGTTCATAGCCGGTCAGTTCATGGCGCTGGGCCAGCGTTTCGGGCAAATCGGGCTGGAGGGGTACTCCTTGCTGCGAAAGCAGGCGCACCCAAGCCAGTGCGACGCGCAGCGGCATGGCGGGATCAAGCTCATCGTAAATCAGAGTGACCAACGCCGCGGGCGAGGGCGCTGCGGTGCTTGTTTCTCTTGCGCTGGCAAGCGCCGCATCTATCGGCCAGAGATAGGCCCTTTCCTGATCGAGCGTCGTTATATGGACAGTGGGCAGGGTGCCTGCCGCCTGCAGGCTCTGCTTCCAAAGGTGCAAAGCGCGCTGCTTCACATCCAGCTCGGTCAGCTCGCTGGATTCACGCAGCGCTTGCTCCACTACGGCCTGGCCGTAGATCACAGCCATATCGTTGAAGGTCCAACCCGGAAAGGCCAGCACTGCCCGCAGCGCCATCTCCGGCACCACGCCGTACTTCAGGCTGCGCAAATCGAAGGCCATCTCCCGCAATGCCAAGCGTATCTGCTCTCGATCCGGCACTTTGCTCAGCCCCGGATGATCGCCCCACGCCTCGGTCAACTTGACCACCAAGGCTGCGGCAAAAGTTTGCTGCTGCTCGGGCAACAAATGCGTTCGCCAAGCCTGCACCGTTGCGCCATCGGCACCGCGCAGAGCGCCATCCTCCAATTCACTCAACAGCGCGCCGTAATACGGATGCTGCGAAGCTGCTTGAAGCGCTGCAGTCTGCAGGCGCGCCGTACGCATCCTCGGCATTAACTGCACCCCGGCGCGCAGGCGCTCGAGTACTGCCCCCGCACCGGCAAGCAACTCCTCAGGCTCGGCTGCCCACCAAAGGCCTGAACCTAAATGCCCCTGCAACAAAAGGCGGGCATGAACGTCGACGGGTTCCCTTACTGGTCCCCTTGTTTCATGGGCGATCGGCAGGCCATCGGCATCCAGTTGCAGTTCGTAGGTCGGCTCAGTGCGGCGATGGATCTCTTCAACGACCTCGCTTAGCAGCTCCTCGCGCTGGGCCCGGCGCCCGGCAGCCCTCTCTTCCGCGGTAGCGCGGGCTAGAGCGGCTTCAACCTCCGGTGGTAGAGGGCGCCCGGCGTTGGCATCTGAAAGGCGCCATGGGACCACCGAGGCACCCGCCACGCGCATGCCGGATTCGACAGCCACCACGTAGGAACGATTCTCCTTTGTGAACCGCAAGTCGAGCCGCGCGCCGCTGGCTCGGCGCAGCTGGTTGAGCAAGCGGTCCACCAAGTCCTGATCGAGGGTGCTGGGAGCCGGCTCCTCATGATCACTCGGCGGGCTCAGCGCAAAGGTCTTGCGCAGCGCAGGGTGGTCTCTGAGCGTCTCGTCGGCTTTCAACAACTCCTGAATCTGGTTATGATTCGTTTGGACGAGCGCCAAGAGGTCGCTTTCGTCGTCCTTTAGCTGGTCCCACAACGCCCCAGCAGCGTCTTCCTTCAGGTCCACCAGCAAGCGCTGCACAGATGCCAGCGCCGTAGAGAGCACCTCGTGCTCCTGACCTAACAGCGTTGCAAGATGCCCCCGGGCGATCTGGACGCTAGCCTTACCCTCAGCCTCGTGTGTCCCAGTTCGACGGGCACGATCCAACACCCGCTCGGCCTCGGTCAGCGCTGTCTTCAGGTTCAGCTTATCGCGCGCCATCCTATCGGCTGCTTCCCGCCACTCCACTTGTTGGGGCTTCGGTGCTGCAGCAGCCTGCTCAGCAGCCGCCCGCTTCGCCGCAGCCTCCTGCATCCGCTGGCGCAACACGTCGCGCACCGCGTCCTGATGGTAGGCATTACTCCATCGCAGCCCTGCCTCCCCGAACCGCAGCGTCAGGGCCGGCTGCGCTTCCAATACCAGGCTGCCGCCCCGCGCCGGCAGCGCGCCTTGCGCCAAGCTGAAGGCCTGCTCCAGCGTCTTGACCTGTTCAGGGAGGGCCGGATCTTGCGCAGCGCGAGCTGATTCCAAGTCGCCCTGCAGCCGCTCGGCTACGGCCGCTGCTCGCTGCTGCACCTGCGCATCCGCCTGTTGCACGGCCTCGGCCACGGCCTGCCAGTCATCCGAATCATCCAGCCGCAGGCCAGACACCTGCCACAACTGCAGGAAGGCATCGGCCTCAGGCTCAGAAGTAGCGCGCGCAGCATCGCTCAGCGCCTGCCATCCCTCAGGGGTGGCCTGCGCCTTGACGAGGAGCGCCATCCAGCGCCGCGCCTGCTGCAGCGTACGGTTGTTGAAAGACCCGCGCATCTCCAGGAGATTGAGCAGACCCTCCGCCAGCCGGCGCGCTGCTTCACCGCGGGCTCGTTGTGCCATCGCTTCGGGTGTGAGCAGCAGACCATCCAGGACTTCAGCCTCCAGCTGGACCAGCCGGTGCTGGAGTTGCGGGCTCGTCGTAGCACCCCGGTAGCCAGCCTCAACCACCAGATCGTCGCCATCAACGCGAACAGAGGCCCATTGCAGCGTGCCGACAGTCAGCAGCGGCTCGAGCCGCACCAGTAGCGCCTGCCGCACGGTCTCCGGGGTCTGAGCTTCGATGAGCCGCGTGGCCAGGCCTTCGAGCCGGTGTTCGAGGCGCTGCTCTTGCTGCTGCGCGGCCAAGCGGCTGGCGATGCGGACTTGCCGGCCCTTCTC
>JAGVGS010000214.1 GCA_020057015.1 Candidatus Omnitrophota bacterium
GCCACCCCCGCCTCCGGATGCTCCGGTGGGCGGACGGGAGCCGCGAGTCGTAGGGGGCCTAACGATAGATCCAGAGCCGCCTGCGCCTGTGGTGGGCCAGGTATAGGTCAGCCGACCGCTTTGGTCCATGGCCACCTGGAAGGACTCGCCCCACATTGATTTGCTGGTGGCCACCGCCAAAAATTGGTCTGTCCCGACCCCCTCAAGCGTGTAATCGAAGTGTGGCGAGCTGAGCGCAATGTCCAGGATGGCGCTTTGCTGGAGGCTTTCGAGCGCTTCGACAAAGCGGCCTTCTTGCGCACGCTGTTGGATTTGAGCCTGACGAATTTGGTGCAGATTGCTCACAGCCTCCACCGCCTGAGCCTTCTTCGTCGCTCGCAGGTAGGCAGGCAATGCCAGCGTGGCGAGGATGGCCACGAGGGCCACAACGAGGAGCACTTCGGTGAGGGTAAAGGCGGCGCAGCGCGGGCGGGAGCGTGTCAGCCTCATGTTCATGGGGTCCCTGCGCGTGCGGCGGCTTCGAGCAGCTGCAGATTGCGGGCTGCAGGCTCAAAGTGCGGATCGAGGCTCAATGCTTGCTGCCAAGCTGTCCGGGCCTCGGCCCAGCGTTTCTGCCGTGCGGCCAACAAGCCTTGGTTGGAGAGGCTATCCGCGCGGGTGGGCTCGAGAGTACGCGCGCGCTCAAAGGCTTGTGCGGCTTTCTCGAAGTCAGCCCCCCGCGTATACGCCACGCCGAGGCTGTTCCAGGCCGATGCATGCCGTGGGTCGCGCTGTGTGACGCGCTCCAGTTCGAGTCGCGCCAGGTCCTGCGCTCCGGTGCGCAAGAGTGCTACGCCCAGCCAGTACCGGGCCTCGAGGTCCTGAGGCTCGAGGGCGAGCGACTCCTGTAACACGAGTGCGGCACGGTCATAGGCCTCGAGGCGCAGCAGCAGCTGGGCAAAATGACGCAACGTCTTCGCATCACGCGGTGCTATAGCCAGGGCGGCACGATAATATTCCTGTGCCAGCGCCTGATCGCCGCGCAGCGAAGCCAGCTGGGCCAGGGCATCGAGCGTTGGCGCGTGGCGAGAGTTAAGCGCATGGGCGCGCTCCCACGAGCGCTGCGCTGCTTCCCGTTGGTCCTGCAGCGCGTGCAGGCAACCCAGGTCATACCAGATGTCAGCTTGCTGTGGCGCCAGCTGTGCGGCTGTCTCGTACGCCGTGATCGCCGCAGCGAGGTCTCCGGTGATATAGGCTTTCCGGCCGGTGCGAAGGAGGTCTTGGCGCGTGGTGCTGCTGGAGGGGTTGAAGGATGCCTCGGCCAAGGCCCCCAGGGGGCACGTGGCGGTAACTATCAGCATCATCAGGGGTTGCAGCCGATTCATGCTTGCAAGTATACCACACGCCTTGGTTTCGCCGAGGCTTTGTGTTAGACTAATGCACCTTAAATTCCTCACAGACATGCCGGGGCGTGGCTCAGCTTGGTAGAGCGCTTGGTTCGGGACCAAGAGGTCGAGAGTTCGAATCTCTCCGCCCCGAGTCTTCGTAACAACAGCGTGTGCATGCGGGTCCGTCGCGCAGGGCGCGGAAAGCTCATGAAAAAGCGGGTGCATGCCTTCTATTCGGGACGCGTGCAAGGGGTGGGATTTCGCGTCTCCGCCGAGGAGGCGGCCCGTCACTTTGGCGTGCTGGGTTGGGTCAAGAACCTGCGCGATGGCCGGGTCGAGCTGGTGGCGGAAGGCGAACAGGCCACCCTCGAGCGGTTCCTGGAGGCGCTGCGCACCGGGGCCATGAAAAACATGATCGCCCACGTCGATCTTTCGTGGAGTAGCGCCTCCGACACGTTCGACGAGTTTGAAATCCGCTATTATTGAACCGCTGGAACCGCTCACCGCTGTCCTCGTGCCATGAAGGCCAAGACGCCCAACAGCCTGGCGGCCCGCATCACCCGCCTGCGCGAGACGATCCGCCATCACGACTACTGCTATTACGTGCTGAACCAGCCGGAGATCGCCGACGCAGAGTATGATCGCTTGCTGCGCGCGCTGCAAGCCCTCGAGGCGCAGGCGCCAGCGCTCGTGACTCCGGACTCGCCGACGCAGCGCGTAGGCGGCGCGCTCCAGGAGGGGTTTCAGCCGGCCCGCCATCTGACGCCCATGATGTCGCTGGATAACGCGTTTAGCGTGGCGGAGCTTACGGCGTGGCATCAGCGGGTCGTCAAAGGGCTGGAGGGCGCGCCCGCCACCTACGTCGTGGAGCCCAAGATTGACGGGGTGAGCCTCTCGCTGCTCTATGAAGACGGTCGGCTGGTGCGGGCCGCGACCCGGGGCGATGGCGCCACGGGCGAGGATGTGACGGCCAACGCGAAGACCATCCGGGCCATCCCGCTGCGCTTGCGGGGCCGCACCCCTCGCCGCCTGGAGGCGCGCGGCGAGGTGTACATGCGCCTGCGCGATTTCGAAGCGCATAATGCGAAGGCCCAGCGGCAGGGGCAGGAGATCTTCGCCAACCCGCGTAACGCCGCCGCCGGCAGCCTGCGGCAAAAGGATCCGGCCGTGACCGCCTCGCGGCCGCTGCGCTTCCTGGTCCACTCGTACGGCGCGGTGGAGGGGTGCCGCTTCACCGGACACTGGGAATACTTGCAGGCGTGCCAGGCGCTGGGGCTGCCCGTCGAGGCGCATGCGGGGCGCTGGGCCAACTTCGAGCAAGCCCTCGCGGCCTGCCGGCGGCTCGAGGCCAACCGCGCGGGCATGGCATACGAGACCGACGGGGCCGTGGTCAAGGTGGACGCGCATGTCCTGCAGGAGCGCCTGGGGGCGACGTCAAAAGCCCCGCGCTGGGCCCTGGCGTATAAGTTTCCGGCGCAGCAGGCCACGACGCAGATTCTGGATATCACCGCCTCGGTGGGCCGCACCGGGGTCTTGACGCCGGTGGCGAGCCTGCAGCCCGTGGCCTGCGCGGGCGTGACGATTTCCAGCGCGACCTTGCACAACTATGATGAGATCGCGCGGCTGGGGGTGTGCATCAGCGACTGGGTGGTGATCCAGCGCGCGGGCGATGTGATCCCGCAGGTGGTGAAGGTCATCGAGAGCCGGCGCACCGGCCGCGAGCGTCTGGTCGAGCCGCCCCGACAGTGCCCAGTCTGCCGCGGCCAGGTCACCCAGGAGGCGGAGGCAGTGGCCTATCGCTGCATCAATCCTGCCTGCGCAGCACAGCTCGCGCGCGCCCTGCTGCATTTCGCCAGCCGTGAGGCGATGGACATCGAGGGGATGGGTGAGGCGGTGGTCGAGGCCCTCATCGCCCAGCGGCTTGTGCACGATGTCGGCGACGTCTACCGCCTCAAGACGGCACAGGTGCTAAAGCTGCCGCTGTTTGCCGACAAGCGCGCGCAGAACCTGCTTCACCAGATTCAGGAGAGCCGCACGCGTCCGCTCAGCCGGCTGTTGTATGGGTTGGGGATCCGCCATGTCGGCGAGCGCGTGGCCCGCGATGTGGCAGAGCATTTCGGCAGCCTGGAGCGCTTGGCCCAAGCCGATGCCGCGGCGTTGAACGCCATCGAGGGTGTCGGCCCAGTCGTCGCACAGGCCCTGATACAGTTCTTCGCCCAGCCGCAGACCCAGCGGCTGCTGGCCAAACTAAAAGCCGCCGGCGTGCGTCTGAGCGAAGCGAGGCGCCCCAAAGGCCCGCAGTCGCTGGCCGGGCAGACGTTCGTGTTCACCGGAGAGCTCTCCAGCCTGACGCGATCGCAAGCCGAAGCGCTCGTGCGCGCGCAGGGCGGGCAGGCCAGCACGAGTGTGAGCCGGCAGACGTCTTACGTGGTGGCGGGGAACGCACCGGGATCGAAATTGGCCACAGCGAAGCAACTGGGAGTGACGATCCTCGATGAAGACGCCTTTGAAAAGCTCTTGCAGCGCTGAAGGGCTGGGCCGGCAGGCGGCCCTATGCCTGATGGCCGCGACTCTGTTGCTGGGCGGCTGCGAGTCGCTGCAGCGCAAGTTTGTCCGCAAATCGAAACGGCCCACAGAGCGACTCAGCCCGGTGATCGCATTCCAGGATTATTCGCGCACCATGACGCCGTTGGACCGCTATCGCAAGCACTTCCTGATGTTCGATTATTGGAATGGCGACCTGGTCGCCGCGCTGCAAGATACGCGGCCCAATCCGAAGCGCCTAAGGCGCTCCTCCAGCGAAGCACTCATGGAGCTGCAAACGCTGCAGCAGCTGCTCAACGAGGAGAAGGGTGCCGCGCTGACCTCGTTGATCGAAGCGCGCGCGCGCATCGACCGCCAACTGCAGCACCCGAGCCTCAATCTCGGCCTGGCGAGCACGCTAGCGCGACAGCTCGAAGCGCAAGATCGGGCAATCCGCCGGGAGTTTTTCTGGCGCGAGGCCCAGGACCACTTGAGGCCCGAGGCCGCGGCTGCCGAGGCGCTGGCTCCCGAGGAGACGCCCTCCGCCGGAGAATGAAGCAGCAGCTGGAAGAATACCTGACCTACCTAGCGCTGGAGCGGGGCCTCAGCCGCACGACGTGCGCGAGCTATGCGCAGGATCTCACGATGTTTCAGGTGTTCTTGCAGCGCCAGGGTGTGGCCGGTTTTGCGGCGGTGGAGCCTGGGCAGATCCGAGAGTTCATGCGCGAGCTGAAGGCCGGCAAGCGCGAGGCCGCCACGATTGCGCGCAAGCTCTCAGCCATCAAGGGCCTCTACCGGTTTCTCGAAGGCCAGCGCGTGATTGCGAAGAGCCCCACGGCGTTTATCGACTCGCCCCGCCTCTGGAAGCGGCTGCCTGAAACGCTGAGCCTGCCGGAAGTGGAGCGGCTGCTGGGCAGCATTCCGGAGGAAGCCCTGGGGCTGCGCGACCTGGCGATGCTGGAGCTGCTCTATGGCGCCGGGCTGCGGGTCTCGGAGCTGACCGCGCTGCAGATGGGCAGCTGTAACCTGGAGGCGCGGTTCGTCCGCTGTATCGGCAAGGGCAACAAGGAGCGGCTGGTGCCCTTGGGCCGCTCGGCGGTAAAAGCACTGCAGACGTACCTCGTGCGTGAGCGCACGCGCCTCGTGAAGCGCCACCCGGAGGAGCCCGCCCTGTTTCTTAACCGCTGGGGCCGGCCGCTGACGCGCCAGCGCGTGTGGCAGCTGCTGCGCCGCTACGCGCGCGCAGGGCAGGTGGCCAAGACCATCGGCCCGCATACGCTGCGGCATTCCTTCGCGACGCATCTGCTGGAGCGGGGCGCGGATTTGCGCACAGTGCAAGAAATGCTCGGCCACGCCAACATCAGCACGACCCAGCGCTACACGCACGTCGACCGCGCGCGCCTGAAGAGCGTGCATGAACAGTTCCACCCGCGTCCATGACCATCCCCGTGCCTGGAGCGGCCGCCCCGCTGCTGCGCCAGATCGGCGCGTTGGCCTCGGCGCGCGGGATGTGGGCCTTCGCCGTGGGCGGCTGCGTGCGCGATTGGCTGAG
>JAGVGS010000087.1 GCA_020057015.1 Candidatus Omnitrophota bacterium
GTGGCCGTCGTTGCGCCTCCTGGGCGTAGTGCTGCGACTACGCCGGCGTCGTCGCGCCTTGGCCACGTCGCCCGAGCGCACGCCACGCGGCTCGCGCGGCATGCTGTTAGGTGCTCTTAGTCTTAATCAGATTCCGCGCTCCCATCCTTGTGGCTACCGTATCCCATCAGGTAGACTTTCTCTAGTCCTCTTAGCAGGACTTAAGGTTCTATCAACCTAATGCACGAAAAGGCTACGTCGCCGGAAGGCGACGGCGCAATGCCACGGATCCAGACCGGATCGCCGGGCTGCCGAATGCACCGATGAGGAGATCAGGCGGCATCCCGTGTGCCAACGCGGTGATGCCGTTTTTGAGTTCAAGGGGGCAATGAGTCTATGCAGCGTCTAGGGCTAGGATGGGCTCTGAGGGTCATCGGTGTCGTGATCGTTGTTTCTGGCCTCTGGCCTCTGGTGGGGGAGGCCGTCGTCCAGGAGGACCGCCGCGTATCAAACCAGCCGCGGTCTCCCCTCGTGGAGGACGAATCGCCACTGCTCCAGCACGGCCCCGTAGGAGCCAGCGCCAGCAAGTTCCAGAAGCCCCGGTACGTCACAGGTCAGCTCATCGTCAAGTATAAGAGCGAGGGCCCCCAGGCGGTCACCGAGTGCATTCACTGCCTCCTCAAGACGAAAAAAGTCCTCAAGGCCTTGACCACCGATCACAGCGATTCGCTGGATCGACTCCATGCGAAGTACCACGTGAAGATCGCCAAACCGCTCTTTCGGACTGAAGCAGAGGAAGCCACGATTGCTGGCGCGAAGTCGATTGCGGCCCTGAATCGACATGCCGCAGACGAGGTGGCAAAGAGCAAGCGGCAATTCCCCACGCGTGACGCTCGCGCTCCCAAGGACGCCGTCATTCCTGACCTCAGCCATATCTATGTCCTTGACCTCTCGGCGGCAGCAGACGTAGAAGCCGCTGCGGCCGAATTTACCAAGGACCCCCATGTGGCGTACGCCCATCCGAATTACCTTGCCCACGCGCAGCTAATTCCCAATGATCCCTATTACCGTTCCACAGGTTCTTGGGGGCAATCGTACGAGGATCTCTGGGGGTTGAAGAAGCTCCAGGTGGAACAGGCTTGGGACATCACGCAAGCTCCAGGGGTGGTGGTCGCCGTCCTCGATACGGGAGTGGACTACACCCACGGGGATCTGGCCGTGAATATCTGGACCAATGAGGAAGAGGTCCCTGCCAACGGGCTGGATGACGATGCCGACGGACATATCGATGATGTCCGTGGGTGGGATTTCGTCAACGAGGATAGCGACCCCATGGATGGTAACGGCCATGGGACCCATGTCGCCGGGACTATCGCCGCTGTCGGCGATAACCGCCTCGGGATCGTGGGGGTCGCGCCCCAAGCGCGGATCATGGCGCTGAAAGGGCTCAGTGATCAAGGATCCGGCGCAGTCAGCGGCCTTGCGGCGGGCATCCGCTATGCCGCAATCCATGGGGCCGATGTGCTGAATAACAGCTGGGGAGGATTTGGCACGCAGGAAGTCCTCGGCGATGCGGTTGCGTACGCTCACGCCCGCGGTGTCGTGGTGCTCGCGGCGGCGGGCAACGACAACAGCCGCGTGGAAGGGGGCTTTTTCCCCGCCAACTACCCCCAGGTGATCAGCGTCTCCGCGTTCAACCAGCATGATGAGAAAGCGGTCTTCTCAAACTGGGGCGAGAAAATCGATGTGGCTGCGCCCGGCGGAGGGGAGGGGGATGATCGAGCCGACGGCTCGCCCCTTTGGAACATTCTCTCCCTTTCGCGAGCCGGGACTGAGCTCGAGCAGCGTCTGCCACTCAATATCGTTGTCCCGGGTTATTTCCGGCTCGCTGGGACCTCGATGGCCTGCCCGCATGCAGCCGGGGTGGCCGCGCTCGTCGTGGCCGCGCACCCGAGCTATTCCAACGAAGAGGTCCGCGCTGCGCTGCGATTTGGCGCAGACGATGTCGATGCGCCAGGGAAAGATCTGCACAGCGGTTATGGGCGCGTCAATGCGCTGGGCGCGCTCACCGTTAATCCGGTGGTGTCGCTCACGCCGCTCATTCAAACATCCAGCCTTGCCGCCGGCGCCACGCAGCACCTTATTATCGTCCTGGCGAATGACTGGTTGCCGACCACCAGCGTCTTGGCCACCCTGGGCACGACAGACCCTCGGGTCGAGATTCTCACCCCCACGCAAGCGTACGGCGATTTCAGCGGGCCGAACGAGACGCGTTCGAACGCGTTTACAGTAGTGTTGGACACGTCCATCTCCCCGGGGACCGCGATTGCCTTCACGCTGCATATGGCAGCGAACAGCGGCACCTTCAGCACGACGCGTGAGTTTACCGTGCCCACCAGCAACGTCATTGTGCGCGGTGGGTGGCCGATCCGCTTGCAAATTGGGTCAGAAATATCCTCGCCGGCGCTCGGCGATCTCAATCAGGATGGGGATCTCGAGGTCGTGCTCGCCACGCTGGATGGTGCCGTCTACGCGTTTGACGCAGATGGGATGCTGATCCCCGGCTGGCCGGTGCAGATTGCTTCATCGAGCGAAGCCTCGCCCACGTTGAGCGATTTGGACGCAGATGGACGTCTGGATGTCCTGATGGGGGCAGCAGGAGGGCAGGTCTACGCTTGGCATGACGACGGTCGTCCGCTCGCAGGCTGGCCGCAGCAGATGGCCGCGGATGCGTTCTCCTCTCCTGCAGTCGCGGATCTGGACGGGGATCAGCGGCCTGAACTGGCGATTGGCAGCGGGGGTTTTGGGACCCTTTCCGTCGATCAAGCCTATGCCTGGCACGGCGACGGGACGCTGGCCACCGGCTGGCCTGTCAGTTTTGGGGTGGCGTGGGCGCTGTCCTCACCCGCGATCGGCGACTTGGACGGGGACGCCTCGCCCGAGGTTATTATGGGCACAACGGGTGGCAAACTCTTTACCTGGCATGCCAACGGAATGCCGATGGCGGGTTGGCCCGTGAGCGCGGGGAAACAAATTGCGTTCTCGTCGCCCGCTATCGGGGACCTGGACGCCGATGGCTCACCCGAGACCGTGATCGGGACCGGCACCTCGCTCAGCGGAGGGGTGGCGGCCTTCCATGCGGATGGACGACCTGTCGTCGGATGGCCGCAGAGCCTGCCCGAATCGGCCGGCAACAGTTCTCCGGCGCTCGGCGATCTGGACGGGGACGGGCACTTTGAGGTGGTCGTAGGATCGCAAGATGGGAAGGTGTATGCCTGGCACGGCGACGGGACGCTGGCCACCGGCTGGCCTGTCCTGGCGGGCGGCGAAGCCGACCAGAGCTCCCCTGCGCTCGGCGATCTAGACGGTGATGGCGCATTAGAAGTCGTCGTGCCCTCAACGGATGGGCGCGTCTACGCGTGGCATGGGGACGCAAGCCCCGTGATCTCGTGGCCGATTGTCACGTCAGAGACTTTTTACGCGCCGGCCGTGATCGCGGACCTTGACCGCAACGGCCGAATTGATGTCATCGCCATATCGGTGGAGGGGACCGTCTTCAGGTGGGAAGTCGACCCGGGACCGCGGGCTAGCGATAGCATCCCCGGCGCCCTCCATTGGCCGATGTATCGTCAGAATGCGTGGCACACCGGCCGCTATGACAACCAGGCGCCCTCGTTGCAGCTCGTGAAGGGCGATGAAGAGATGGCCAGTCAGACGGTTGCCGAGGGCAGCACCGTGATGTGGTCGGTGGTGGGCAAGGATGCGGACCGGCGAGTCCTCTCGCTTCGCGTGTCGCCTGCGCTCGAGGGGAGCACGCTTGACTGGTTGGGCGATCTGGATCAAGACGGAGGGTTCGGGGAAGCGGATCATACCCTGCTGCAGAACTATCTTCTTGGGACGTCGGCGCTGACAGAGGCGCAGCGGGTGCTGGCGGACATGGACTCTGATGGTCAAGTGACCTGGAATGACTGGTCAGCGCTGATCCTCGTGATCCAAGGGTACTCCCGTGTGCGAAGGTTTGCCTGGACCCCTGGGTATGATCAAGCCGGCAGCTACGCGGTGACCTTTACGGCGAGCGATGGGCTTCTGACCGATGAAAGGGTCGTCCCCATCACGGTCGTGGAGACCCCCCAGCACGACCTGTTCATCGAATCCTGGAAGACTATTCCCGCTCGGCCCAAAGCCGGCAGTTCGGTGCGCCTCATCGCCCGTATCCGGAATCAGGGTAAGGACACAGCGGCTGCGACTGCGGTGCGCTGGACGATCGATGCTACCAATACCCTCGTCGGCGAGCAGACGATTTCCGCGCTCGTGCCGAGCCCCAAGCCCACGAGCTTCTCTTGGGCTACCACGCGCTGGACCGCGACTGCCGGCCATCACCCCTACAAGATCTGCATCCAAGCTGATCAGGAGTCAGGCAATGCGGCGGCGAATAACTGCGTCAGCGGCACGTTCAATATCCCTGTCGCCGACAACAGCGCTCGGCCCGCGGGGCCGGATCTGCTCATGCCTTATCTGCGCCTGTCTCCGGTAAC
>JAGVGS010000206.1 GCA_020057015.1 Candidatus Omnitrophota bacterium
AGGACGCGGTGCCGGTGCGCCTCGGGCGCGAATTCGGCGCGTACGCGCTGGCGGTTCGCAAGGCCCGCATGTATATCGAAGAGACGGCGCAGCGGCTGCACGAGCTCAACCTGGGCGGCACGGCGGTGGGCACCGGGATGAACACCCACCCGCGCTACCGGGCGCTGGCCATCAAGGCACTGGCGCACTGGATGCACCTGCCGCTTAAGGCTGCGGAGGACATGATGGAGCGCACGCAGAGCCTGGGTGATTTCGCGCGGCTCTCAGGGGCGCTGCGGGTGTACGCGCTGGAGCTGATCCGCATCGCCAATGACCTGCGCCTGCTCAGCTCCGGCCCCAATACCGGCTTCGGCGAGATCGACCTGCCGGTGCTGCAGCCGGGCAGCTCGATCATGCCGGGCAAAGTGAACCCGGTGGTGCTGGAAATGACCGATATGGTGGGCTTTCAGGTGCTGGGCCACGATACGACCGTGGCCTACGCCACCCAGGCCGGGCAGTTGGAACTGAATGTGATGATGCCGGTAGTGGCCTATAATTTGCTGCAGGCCATGCGCTTGTTGACCAGCACGAGCGAAGTCCTGGCGCAGAAGTGCATCGAGGGCATTACCGCCCATGCCGCGCACTGCGAGCAGCTGGCCTATAAGAGCCTGGCCAACATCACGGCGCTGGCGCCGCGGATCGGGTACCTAAGCGCCGCCGCGCTGGCCAAAGAGGCCCTGAAGACGCGCCGCTCGGTGCTGGAGCTGGTGGTATCCCGCGGCCTGCTCACGGAGCGCGAGGCGCGCCGGGTGCTGGACCCGTACCGACTGAGCCGTTGATTGCGCGCCCCCTGCGTGCTAACATTAAGGCTTCGCAAGCGCCCGTAGCTCAATTGGATAGAGCGCTTGGCTTCGAACCAAGAGGTAGCAGGTTCGAATCCTGCCGGGCGCGCTTTTCCTACTAATGGGCAGGATGCGAAGGGAGGCCCGACCTGGGTCGGGGAGCCGCGACTTATGGGAGCGGCGACTTCCTTCGGAGGGCCGGGCGGCCGACCGCAGCGAGCGTAAGCGAGCGGCGGCGCCGAATCCTGCCGGGCGCGTTTTCTTCACGGCGGGACAATCTCTTTTCCGGGTCGCTAGCTCAATCGGTAGAGCAGGGGACTCTTAATCCCAAGGTTGATGGTTCGATTCCATCGCGGCCCACGTTTTTATTTGGCATCCAGGCAGCGACCGAAGCCCTCATTGCGCGGGCGAGTGGCGGAACTGGCAGACGCGCAGGCCTTAGGAGCCTGTCCCGTAAGGGGTGGAGGTTCAACTCCTCTCTCGCCCAGTGCCTCTGGCATGCGGGCGCCTGGAACAGTGGATTTGCGGGTGTAGCTCAGCGGTAGAGCATCACGTTGCCAACGTGAGGGTCGTGGGTTCAAGTCCCATCACCCGCTCCATTACTTATTGGGTAGTGAACGTCATGGACTTGAAGGGAGCGGCGAGCCCCCATGGGAGGCCGCGCGACGGCCAGGAGCGCGGCGACAACCGAGCCGCGGGCGGCCATCGCAGCGAGTCCCGCGGGACGAGCGCAGAGGCCAAGTCCCATCACCCGCTCCATTTTTTTCTGCGTCTGCGGCCCCCGGCCCAGCCGTTCTCTGCCGTCACCGATCGGCGACCCGTCATAAAGAGGAGGCTACGTGCGAACGAGCAATGATGAGGACACAGCCATGAATATCCGGGAGTTTTTGCAGGAGCGCGCCGTCAGCGTGGAGCTCAAGGTGGGCGCGCAAGCGACCAAGGCAGACATCATTGAGCAGTTGGTGGGGCTGTTGGTGAGCGCCGGCGCCATCCGGGACAAAGACGTTAGCCGCCTCGTGCAGACGCTGCTCAACCGCGAGGCCCTGGGCTCCACGGGCATCGGGCAGGGGGTGGCGATTCCGCACGGCAAGACCGACACCGTGAGCAAACTCATCGGCGCCTTGGCGGTGTGCCGCCAGGGGGTGAAATTCGATTCGCTCGATGGCGAACCGGTGTACCTGTTCTTCCTCCTCGTCGCGCCGGAAGACTCCGCCGGCCCGCATCTGAAGGCGCTGGCGCGCATCTCCCGCCTGCTGAAGGACAAACACTTTCGCGATAGCCTGCGCACGGCGAAGGACGCGAGCACCCTGCTCAAGACCATTTTCGACGAGGACGAGCGGCGGCACTAAGCACTCCTGCCATGCGCTTCCTGAAGTGGCTGTACCCCGGGATGCAGGTGAAGCGATGGCTCGCCATCGCGATTGCCGGCGTCTTTTTCTTCGGCATCGGCTCGGCCCTGCTGCCGGTCGAAGGCGGGGTGCTGCTGCGCCTCTTCAGCCTCATCACGCTGCTCTCGGGCCTGCTGTGCCTGGTCTTCGGCGTGGGCTTCATGATCCGCTCGCTGCTCGAAGTGGTGACCCCGGCCCCCACCCAAGGCCTCGTGGACCTCGTCTTCCAGCGCCGGCACCTGCAGCGCGGCCCGAAGATCGTCGTAATCGGCGGCGGCACCGGGCTGTCGACTCTGCTGCACGGGCTGAAGCAGTACACCACCAATCTCACCGCCATCGTGACCGTGGCCGATGACGGCGGCAGTTCGGGCCGCCTGCGGCAGGAGTTCGACATGCTGCCGCCGGGGGACATCCGCAACTGCCTCGTCGCCCTGGCCGACACCGAGCCGCTGATGAGCGAGCTGTTCCAGTATCGCTTCGCCGAATCCTCCGCGCTGCAGGGCCACAGCTTCGGCAACCTGTTCATCACGGCGATGACCAAGATCACCGGAGATTTCGAGCGCGCGGTGGAGGCCTCGAGCAAGGTGCTCGCGATCCGCGGCCGGGTGGTGCCCTCCACGAACACCAAGGTGCGCTTGGCCGCGGAGCATGATGACGGCAGCGTGACCCTGGGCGAATCCAACATCTCGAAGGCCCTGGCCCCCATCCGCCGCATCTACCTCGAGCCGAAGACGTGCCAGCCGACCCAGAGCGCCTTGCGCGCCCTGGCCGAGGCCAACGCGATCGTGCTCGGCCCGGGCTCGCTGTATACGAGCATTATCCCCAACCTGTTGGTGGAAAAGATGGTCGATGCCATCGTGCAGTCCAAAGCGCTGAAGATTTACGTCTGTAATGTGATGACGCAATCACGCGAGACCGCGGGTTTCAGCGCCAGCGACCACGTGAAAGTCCTCGTGCGGCACACCAACCCCGGCATCGTGCAGGTGGCGCTGGTCAACACCGCCCCTGTGCCGCCGGAACTGCTGGAGCGCTATCGGGAAGAGGAAGCTTTTCCTGTGGCCCCGGATATCGACAAGATCCGGGAGCTGGGGTACCGGGTGGTGGCGGAAAACATCATGAACAGCGATAACTATGTGCGGCATAACCCGGACGTGGTCGCCAAGCTGATCATCCAGCTGCTGGTGGGCTCGCGCCGCGCGAGCCCGGTGGCGGGGACAGGCCTCGCGTGATGGCCGTGCATCAGCGGACGGTGAGCATCGTGCACGCTCAGGGGCTGCATGCCCGGCCCGCGGCCTTGTTTGTGCAGATGGCCAAGCGCTTCACCTGCCGCGTAACGGTCAAGAAGGGGCGCAAGATCGTCGATGGCAAGTCCATCATGGGGCTGCTGACGCTGGCGGCGGGCCCAGGGGCGCGCGTTGCCATCGTGGCCGACGGGCTGGATGCCGAGCGCGCGCTGGAA
>JAGVGS010000164.1 GCA_020057015.1 Candidatus Omnitrophota bacterium
CGTAGCCCCTGCTGCTCGACTTCGAGCTCGACCAGGCCGCGGCGCTCCATGAGCTGGAGCATTTCCTCAATCAGGCGAAACGCCTCGCGCTCCGTTGGCTTCAGCCGTTTGTCCACGTGGGCACCTCGCGGGTTGCGCACTTAGGTTATACGCGGGAGACGTACGAGCTGTTCCGGGTGTCCACCCGGATCATATCCCCGGTGCCCACAAACAGCGGCACCTGGATCGTCGCCCCGGTTTCGAGCTTAGCCGGCTTCATGCCGCCCTTCGAGGTGTCGCCGCGCACGCCAGGCTCGGTGGATTCGATCTGCACGTCGATGAACATCGGCGGAGCGATGCTGATCAGCTGGCCATCATGGAACTGCCCTTCGAGCTCCATGTTCTCCTTGAGAAACCCCGCCGCCTCGCCGAGGAGGCTCGCTGGCACCTGCACTTCCTCGTAGTTCTTGGTGTCCATGAGGTGGAACGTCTCTGCCGTGCGGTAGAGGTACTGCAGGCCGCGCTTCTCGATGAAGGCCTCTTCGAACTTCTCTCCCGAGCGGAAGGTGCGCTCGATCACGGAATTATCGCGCAGGCGGCGCAGCTTGGTGCGGACAAACGCCCCGCCCTTGCCGGGTTTCACATGCTGGAATTCCACCACGACCCAGAGCTGCCCATCCATCAGGATGGTGCCGCCGTTCTTGAACTCGTTGGTTGAAATCATGCCAGACTCCCGATGACGGCCGAAGGGCCGAGCCTACTTGCGCGAGCGTCCCGCGGGACGCCGCACCCTCGCAGCTGGGGATTGAGCAGGGGCCGGGGCAGTGTTGACCGCGGCGTGCAGGGCCAGCAAGGCCTGCAGGCCCAAGTGATAGCTGAGGGGGCCAAACCCGCTGATCTGCCCGCGGCAAACAGCGGCGGTCAGCGACTGTTGGCGAAACGCCTCGCGGGCGGCGATGTTGGACAAATGGACTTCCACGGCCGGCAGGCCGGTGCCCTCAATGGCATCGCGGATCGCCACGCTGGTATGCGTGTAGGCGGCCGGATTGAGCAGCAGGCCGTCGTACGAGCCTCGGGCCTTGCCGATCAGGCTGACGATTTCCCCCTCGTGATTGGATTGGACAATCGTCAGGATGGCGCCCTGCGTGCGCGCCTGCTGCTGGAGTTGCCGATTGATCGTCGCCAAGTCCACCGTGCCATAGAGGTGGGGTGGGCGGGTCCCGAGCAGCTGCAGGTTCGGGCCGTGGATCACCAGAATGCGCATCAGCGCCATGCGGACCTCACGCGGGTTGCGAGGCTGCGCGCGCAGCTTCAGCTTCTTCCAAGAGCATCACCGGGATCCCCTCCCGGATCGGGAAGCGCCGGCCGCATTGCGCGCAGACCAGCCACTCCTGCTCCAGCTTCACCGGCGTCTTGCATGCCGGGCACGCCAAGATCTCCAACAACTGCGGGTCAATCATAGAGGCCTCCTGTGAGCGCGGGTGCGGGTGCTTCGACAGTCAGCGCGGCAACAGGCATGCTCACCCCTTGTCCTTTGCGGTACTCTTCAATCTGTGCAATCCGGCGGCTCAATTGCGCATAGCTGACGCGCACAATGTCTTCATAGAGCGTCAGGCCGGCGCGCAGCTCTTCACCAAGGTGCCCGAAGCGCTCCTGGAAACGCTTGAAGTCGGCCAAAAATTCACTCACCGTCTTGGTGATCTCGCCCAGCGCCTGTGCGTGGTAATACGTCTCCCAGGCTTGCCAGATGAGCCGCACCTGCGCGTAGAGGCTCCAGGGGCCGCAGAGGACGATCCGCTTGGCCAACGCCTCATCGATCAGGCCTGGCAGCCATTCGTTGACCGCGCCATAGACTTGTTCGTTGGGGATGAACATCAGGATATAATCCGGTCCGACAGACCCTCTTGGCGCGTAGTCGCGGCGCTCCAGTTCGCGCAAGTGCGCGCGCACATCCTTCAAGAATTGCTCGCGGTAGGTTTTCTGCTCCTCCGCGCGCTCGCAGCCTGCCATGCGGACGTAGTTATCCAGAGGAAACTTGACGTCCATGTAGCAACGCTGCTCATGCGGCAGCAGGAAGGTAAAATCAGGGCGCCCCGCCCCAGCTTGCTGCTGTTTCACGTAATGCATCTGCTCCTGGAGCCCGCATAACCGCAGGATGTCTTCCGCTGCTTTTTCACCCCACTGGCCCCGCAGCTTCACGTTACCGAGCATGGCGGTGAGCTGGGCCGTGGTGTGGTGGAGCGCCTTGGTTTCCTGAGCGGTGGCGGTTAGTTGCTGCTGCAGTGAGCCGTATTTTGCGGCCCGGTCTTTCTCAAAGTCCTGGATGAGCCGTTCATAGCGCACCAGTTGTTCTTTGAGGCCGCTCACGGCCGACTCGACGGCCTGACGGCGCACCTCCAGCTCGCCTGTCTGCTGAGCTCTTTCGGTGCCTAACCGCTCGCTGGCGAGCGTCAGAAACTCTTCGTGGCCGATCTTCAGCGCTGCGCGCAGATGTAGCTCGATGGAGCGCGCCAGCTCGCGCCGCATGAGCCAGAAAGCGGCCACGAGGGCGGCCAAGGCGAGCAGGACGTAAAGAGCCAAGCTCACGCCGGGGCTCCTCCGGATTTGGCGAGATAGCGCATCCGCAATTGGTAGAGCGCGTCGCTGAGCAGCCGCTGCTCATCCACCGAGAGGTTCCCTTGCGTCTTTTCTTGGAGGATACCGAGGACATCGATAAGGTACTTGGCATGAGGCACGTTGACATGGGGCTTGCGGGTCACCGGATGCGCCATGTCGCCCAGCGCAATCAGCGCCTCCATGGCCAGGCCAGAGACAAAAACGTCAAAGCGCGCTTCCGGCGCCCCAGCCGGAGCCTCTGGAGCCGCCTCGGCGGCAGCGGGTGTTGCGGCAGGGGCCTCGGCGCTACGCACCTCGGAGCGAGGCGGGGCGCTTGCGGCCGCAGCCGCTGGAGCACTACCCAACTGAGGGCTGGGGCCCGGCGCTTGTTTCTCGCGCTCGGCCTGCTCTTTCCAGGATTCATCGACACGTTTCTTGACGATCGGCTCTTCCATCCAAACCTCTATTGTGAGCGCGTCTAGCGAATGATCAGACCGCCGTATCCAATGACCGAATGCGGGTCGCCGCCTGCTGAGGCGCTGGTGGTATACGCGGCCAGCGTTGCCTGCTTCGCTCCCAACGCTTTGGCCGCCTCGATGAGCACAGCTGCTGCGGCCCAGCCGCACATGACTATTTTCTGCTCTTGGAGCCCTGCCGTCAATGCCGCGCTATCCAGGGCCCCGAGGGCCCCAAAAATCACTCGATCCTGCTCAAGGGCCTGCTGTTCCGGCACATAATGAGAGGTATCCGTACTGGCGATCAGCAAGACTGGTTCTTCCAGCAGCCGTACCACCTGGGTCACCGCCCTGGCCAGCGCAGAGAGCTCTGAGGCCTCCTCGGAACTGAAGATGATCGGCACAATCTTAAGTGCTTCTGGCCCAAGGCGTTGCAACCAAGGCAAGACGACTTCAATGGCATGTTCGCCACGCTGCGACCACCCATCGGTTTCAAGGAAGGGGCAGCGGACCATTAACGCCTCTGCCGCATCCGTATCGACCGGCACATCACCCAGCGGGGTGCGGTAGGCGCCTTCCTTGAGGATGCTCCAGGGCATCCGCGTACCAGTGTGCGAAGGGCCTAGAAGAATGCAGCGGCGCGGTACGATGACGTCCCGCAGCGTACGGCCCAGCACACTCTTGGTGCGGGCGATGCTGCCATGCGGCAACAAAACACCCACCGCGGGCGAAAGCCCGTGGCGCGGGCCGACCGATTCATCGATCAATCCCGCCAGCGCCTGGGCCTCGGCGGGGTAAAAGTAGCCGGCTACTGCAGGCCGCCGAATGGCGGCGGTCATGGACGCACCGCCGCCGGTGCCGGGGAGGCCGCAGGCAGCTGTCCATCAGGGGAGACCAGCACCTGCGCCCGCTGAGGCAGCGTCACGTAGCGCTTGACGGCCGCATGGGCTTGGGGCCCCGTGACCTGCTGCATGCGCGCCTCATAGCTCATCCAATGCTCGAAGCCTAGCCCGAACAGCTCATCCAAGGTGGCGCGTTTGGCGAGATGGGTCAAGTCCTGCACATCCATGCGGTGCAACCCAATCAGATAGCGCTTGGCTTGGTCGAGCTCTGCTTCGGTGAACCCCTCGTTCAACAGCAGCTGCAGTTGCTGCTCCATCAATTCAAGCACGCGGCGCTGCTCATTGGGCCTCGTGGCGGCGTAGACCAGCACGTACCCTGGGTCCCAGCCCGTCACATTGACCGCCCCCAGCGTGTAGGAGAGGCCCTGCTGTTCGCGCACCGCCTGGAAGAGCCGCCCGGCCATCCCCGAGAGCACCGCCGTGGCCACCTCCATGGCCGCGCGGTCCTCGCTGGTGTGCGTGAGCCCCCGGAAGCCCAGCATGACGATGGCTTGCTCCTTATCCACCTGCTGAGTGGCGGTGCGCACCTCCTGCAAAGGCTCTTCAGGCAGTGCAGGCGGCCAAGTCCCTGCCCCTGCCGGCATGGCGCCGAACGAGCCCCGGATCTGTTCTAGGGTGGCTTCGGGATCCACATCGCCAAAGAGGGCCATCACCATTTGAGAGGGCACCAGGAGGCGTTTGGCATGGGCCACGCAGTCCTCACGGCGGATCTGTGCCAGCGATTCGAGGCGGCCCAGAGGGTCGAAGCGGTACGGATGGTGCGGGAACAGCGTGCGCCGCAGCAGGCGGCTGCCGATGACGAAGGGTTCATCATCCTGGGCCACGAGCTGCTGGCGGATCAGGCCGCGCTGGATCTCCAACTCTGCGGCGGGAAACGCCGCGTCCGTGATGAGCTCATGCGCCAGGCGAAGGCCTGTGTTGACGTCTTGTGCCAGCACTTGCAGCGAGAGGCCGAAGCCATCGCGCCCGCTGAAGGGCTCCAGCACCGCCCCGAGTGCTTCCACCTGCTGGGCGATCTGCACGGCGCTGCGTTTCGAGGTGCCCTTGGTCAGCAGCTGGGCGACCAAATTGGAGAGCCCCTCGCGCGACTCCTCCTCCGCGCGCACGCCGCCGCGGGCTGCCACCACGAGCGAGGCCATCGGCAGGCGCGCGTCCTTGCCGATGAGGACCGTCAGGCCGTTGGGCAGCACGGTTTTCTTGATCGCCAACGCCGCGGGCTGCTGGCCACGGGCGGCTGCCGGCTCAGCAGGTGGCTGCGAGGGCTGGATGACCACGGTGGTCATGCGCGAAGGATCGAGCATGCGCTGGGCAGCAGCTTGCACCTCGTCGCAGGTGATGCGCTCAATCTTCTGGAGGTATTGGCGCGAAAACAGAGGATCGCCCGTACTGCTGAGGGAACTGGCTAGATCCGCAGCCTTGGCCTCTACGGTTTGGAGGTGGAACACATACGCCGTTGCGAGCGATCGCTTGGCCTTCTGCAGCTCGGCCTCGGTGACGCCCTCGCGGCGCACTTGCTCGATCAGCTCAATGACGGCCTGGCGCGCAGCGTCCACTTTGGAGGGTTCGGTGCGCAGCTGCACCCCGAAAATACCCGGATCGTACGGCGTATAGTTCCAGGCGGCAATCTCCGCCGCGAGCTGGCGTTGGCGCACGAGGGTCTCATACAGCCGGCTGCTACGCCCCTGGCCCAGAATATTGGCCAGCACATCGCCGGCATACGTGGCCGGATCAGTCAGTCGCGTGGAGGAGAACCCGATGGCCACGTAGCTGGTTTGCACCGGCAATGCTTCGAGCCGCGTTTTGGCGCTGGCGGCCGGCGGCTTTGTCATGGCCTTTTCCGTCGAGGTCTTCGGCCGGCGTCGCTTCCACCGGTTTGTCAGACCCGCCATCGTGACGGCCTTTCTCGGCTATCTCC
>JAGVGS010000079.1 GCA_020057015.1 Candidatus Omnitrophota bacterium
CGCCCAAACACTCCGCACCTAGGCCACCGGCGCGCTGCGTCGCCGCGATCTCCCGCAGCAAGGCCGATCGCGGCGCCGGGCCCAGGGTCCGCAAAAAAGCGGTCGTGCCTGTCTTCGCTAGCTCGCGCGAGAGCACGGCGGAGGGCCCCCACACATGCAGGTCAATGAACCCTGGGGCGACGAAGGCCCCCTTCAGCGAGAGCTGTTCTGCGCCCCGTGGCGCCTTGCGCGCGAGGCTGACAATGCGGCCGCGCGCCACGCCCACCACCCCGCGCCGCACGCCGCGCGGGGTGAGCAACTGGGCCTGGGTCAGCCAAAGTGTGTTCAAAAGAAAACGTCCCCAGGGGGAATCGAACCCCCATTGTCAGCTCGAAAGGCTGTTGTCCTAACCATTAGACGATGGGGACAAGCTATTTGGCTTTATCAAGCGGCTTCTCTTGCGCCTCGCCGCTTTCTTCCTCATCGCGAGGGGCGACGCGGGCCACGGAGGCCAGGCGGTCCTTGCCCTTGATGCTGATCAGCCGCACGCCCTGGGCCCCCCGGCCGGTCTCCCGGATGTCCTTCACGGGCGAGCGCACCATCATGCCCTCTTGCGAAATCAGCATCAATTCATCTTGATTCGTGACCGTCTTGGCGTCAACGACTTTTCCGTTCCTCTCGGTGACGCTGAGGTTGATGACGCCCGAGCCGCCACGGCTCGTCAGCCGGTAGTCTTCCACCGGGGTGCGCTTGCCAAAGCCGTTGTCCGTCACCGTCAGGAGGGTAGCGCCGGCCTTCACGATGGCCATCGCGACGACCTCATCATTCTTGCCCAGCTTCATCCCCCGGACCCCGCGGGCGCTGCGACCGACTTCGCGCGCCTGCTCTTCCGGAAAGCGGATCGCCTTGCCCAGCCGCGTCATCAACAGAATCTCCTGCTGGCCATCGGTAATGACCGCCTCGATCAGCTCATCGCCCTTATCCAGGGTGATGGCGATGATGCCGGCCTTGCGCGGATTGGCGTAGGCCTCGAGCTTGGTCTTCTTGATCGTGCCCTGCCGCGTGCCCATGAGCACGTAGCGCACCGGCGAGAATTCCTTCACAGCGGCAAAGGCCGAGAGCCGCTCGCCTGGCTGCAACGAGAGCATGTTCACGATGGCACTGCCTTTGGCATAGCGGCTGGCCTGCGGCACCTCGTGCACCTTCAGCCAGTAGCAGCGGCCTTGCGTCGTGAAGAACATGAGCGTTTCGTGCGTCGAGGCCACGAAGAGATGCTCGACGAAATCTTCGTCCTTGGTCTCCATCGCGGTGATGCCCACCCCGCCGCGGCGCTGCTTGCGGTACGCCGAGACCGGCAGGCGCTTGATGTAGCCGGCGTGGCTGATGGTGATAACCACATCCTCATCGGCGATCAAATCCTCGAGCTTGAACTCCTGTACTTCGCCCAGGATTTCGGTGCGGCGCTCGTCGTTGAACTTCTTCTTCAGCTCGAGTAGCTCGTCCTTCACGACTTCCATGAGCTTTGTCTCGCTCTTCAGCAACATCTGGAAATACTCGATCTTCCTGAGCAATTCCTTGTACTCGGCCTCGATCTTGTCGCGCTCGAGGGCGGTCAGGCGCTGCAGCTGCATCTCCAAGATCGCCTGCGACTGGCGGTCGCTGAGCTTGAACTTTTCCATCAGCGAGGCTTTGGCCTCCGCCGGGCTCTTCGACTGGCGGATCACCTTGATGATCGCATCCAAATTCGCCAAGGCAATGCGCAGGCCCTCGAGGATGTGCGCGCGATCCTGGGCGCGGGCCAGCTCAAACCGGGTCCGGCGCAGGATAATTTCTTTGCGGTGCTCGACGAAGGCCTGCAGCACCTGCTTCAGGTTCAAGATGCGCGGCCGCCCGTCGAGCAGGGCCAGCATGATGACCCCGAAGGTGGTCTCCATCTGGGTGTGCTTGAAGAGCTGGTTGAGGACCACTTGGTCGTTGGCATCACGCTTGAGCTCAATCACGATGCGCATGCCGTCTTTGTCCGACTCATCGCGCAGGTCGGAGATGCCCTCCAGGGTCTTTTCTCCCACGAGCTTCGCGATGTTCTCCAGCAGGTTGGCTTTGTTCACCTGATACGGCAGCTCGGTAATCACGAGCGCCTGGCGGTTGCCTTTCAGTTGCTCCACCTGCGCACGGGCGCGGATCCGCAGCGAGCCGCGTCCCGTAGCATAGGCGTCCTTGATGCCGCCCTTGCCGCAGATGATGGCCCCGGTCGGGAAATCCGGCCCCTTGATGTGCTTCATCAGGGCGGGCAGCTCGATTTGCGGATCGTCGATCACCGCACAGACCGCGTCCACCGTCTCGCCGATGTTATGCGGCGGAATGTTGGTCGCCATCCCCACCGCGATGCCGCTGGAGCCATTGACCAGCAGGTTCGGCAGCTTCGCCGGCATGAGCTTGGGCTCTTGCAGCGAGCCATCGAAATTCGGGGCAAAATCGACGGTGTTCTTGTCCAAATCGGCCAGCAATTCCATGGCCACGGACGCCAGGCGCGCCTCCGTGTATCTCATTGCGGCCGGCGCATCGCCATCGACGCTGCCGAAGTTGCCCTGCCCGTCGATCAAAGGGTAGCGAAGGCTGAAGTCCTGCACCATGCGCACCAGCGCGTCGTAGACCGCGGAGTCGCCGTGCGGGTGGTACTTCCCCAACACTTCCCCGACGATACGGGCGCATTTCTTGTAGGGCTTGCCGGGGTCAAGCCCCAGGTCGGTCATCCCGTAGAGAATGCGCCGATGCACCGGCTTCAAGCCATCGCGCACGTCAGGCAGTGCCCGCCCCACGATGACGCTCATGGCGTAGGACAGGTACGAGTCCTTGATCTCCTGCTCGATCTCCCGCGGAACAATCTTCTCGCCAAGGGTGTACATGGATTAGACGTCCAGGTTTTTCACTTCGAGGGCGTGCTCTTCGATGAATTGCTTGCGCGGCTCCACCGCGTCGCCCATGAGCGTGGTGAACATGCGCTCCGCCTCCACGGCATCCTCCGACATCACCTTGAGAATCGTGCGCTTGGCCGGATCCATCGTGGTCTCCCACAACTGGGTGGGGTTCATTTCCCCCAGCCCCTTGTAGCGCTGGATCGTCATGCCCTTGCGACCCTCTTCCTCAATCGCCAAGAGCGCCTCGCGCAGCCCGGCGAAGGTGACGCTCTTCTCCCCGTCCAATTTGAAGGCGGGTTTGGCGTCCTTGTCCGGGAAGTACTCCTCCAGAGATAGCCCCAGCTTTTCCAGCTTCTTGCGCACGCCGTCGATCTCCGAGGCCTCGAAGAGCTCCACGAATTGCTCTTTAGCCGTCGCGGAAGCTTTCCCCAGCTCATCCAGATTCAGCTCGTGCTTCTGCGTGAACTTCGCCAGCTCCTGATCATCGTGCAGAAAGTGCGGCTCGCCCTCCAGCCGGATGAAATACAGCGGCGGGCCCTTTTTGGCATCCACGTGTGCGAAATACAGGCCCGGGTCGATGCGCGAGCGCGCCAGGTTCTTCAGCAGCGGCTCCAGCTCGGCGAGCACCTTCAGCAGCTCCAGCAGCGCCTTATCCTTGATCACTTTCTTGCTCTTGAGGTGCGTCAGCGTCTGTCCCTCGGCCCCCAGCTCGATGAGCATGCCGGAGAGATCGCCATCGGTCTCAATGTACTCCTCGCGCTTGCCGCGCTTGATCTTGTAGAGCGGCGGCTGCGCGATGTATATGTGGCCGTTGTCGATGAGCTGCTGCATCTGGCGGTAGAACAGCGTCAGCAGCAGCGTGCGGATGTGCGAGCCATCCACGTCGGCGTCGGTCATGATCACGATCTTATGGTAGCGCAATTTCTCCAGGCTGAACTCGCTGCCCACCCCGCAGCCCAGCGCCGTGATCACGGTGCGGATCTCTTCGTTGGTGAGCACCTTCTCCAGACGCGCCTTCTCGACGTTGAGGATCTTGCCCTTCAGCGGCAGAATCGCCTGGAAGCGCCGATCGCGCCCCTGCTTGGCTGAGCCGCCGGCCGAGTCGCCCTCCACGATGTAGATCTCGCAGAGTGCGGCGTCGCGCTCTGAGCAGTCGGCGAGCTTGCCCGGCAGGGCGCTGGACTCCAGCAGCCCCTTGCGGCGCACGAGCTCGCGCTCATGCCGCGCGCGCTCGCGGGCCCGCGCTTCCACGATGCATTTGTCCGCGATCTTGCTGGCGATGGTGGGGTGCTCTTCAAAAAACTGCGAGAGCTTTTCGTTGCAGATCGAGGCCACGATGCCCTCGACCTCGGGGCTGCCCAGCTTCGCCTTGGTCTGGCCCTCGAACTGCGGCTGCGGCACCTTGACGCTGATCACGGCGGTGAGGCCCGCGCGCGAGTCTTCGCTTTCGATCTTGAGGTCGTCGCCCTTGAAGAGGTTCTTGCCCTTGCAGTAGGTGTTGATCGTGCGGGTCAAGGCCGACTTGAAGCCCGAGAGATGGGTGCCGCCGTCGATGGTGTTGATGTTATTCGCGAACGAAAACAGATGTTCCGCGTAGCCGTCGTTGTACTGCAGCGCGATTTCCACCGAGACGTGCTCGCGGGCGTCCTCGAAATAGACCGGGCTGTGGACCGCGGTCTTGGACTTATTCAAATGCTCCACGAATTCCTTGATCCCTCCGGTAAATTGAAACGTGGTTTCTTTGTTGTGCCGCTCGTCTTTGATGGCGACGATGAGGCCCTTGTTGAGGAAGGCCAGCTCGCGCATGCGGTTGGCGAGCGTGTCGTAGTTGTGCACGATCCCGGTGGTGAAGATCTCTTTGTCGGCCTTATAGGTGATTTTCGTGCCGGTGGAGGCGGCTTTGCCGATCACCGTAATGGCAGACGCCGGCTTGCCCCGCTGGTACCGCTGGCGGTACACCTTGCCGTCGCGCTTGACCTCCACCTCGAGCCATTCGGAGAGCGCGTTGACCACCGAGATCCCGACGCCATGCAGCCCGCCGGCTACCTTGTACGTGCGGCTGTCGAACTTGCCCCCGGCGTGCAGCTTGGTGAGTACCACCTCGAGGGCGGACTTCTTCTCGGTCTTGTGCAAATCCACTGGGATGCCGCGGCCATCGTCGATGACGGTGACGGAATTATCCGCATGGATGATGAGGTCAATATGGCTGCAATGCTCGGCCATCGCCTCATCGACCGAGTTATCGACGACTTCTTCCACCAAGTGGTGCAGGCCCCGCGCGCCGGTATCGCCGATGTACATTGCCGGGCGCCGGCGGACTGCCTCCAACCCCTCCAGCACCTGAATGCTGCTGGCGTCATAGCCTTGCGGGGCTTTTGCTGCTGCTGCACGTGCCACGTTGGACTCCTTTGCCGTTGCGGCGGGTTTCCGCCGTGCTTTTGCTGCCATGCTAGGCGCCTGTGGGTCGGGCGGCCCGGGGGCGAGCCGCCAGCCACGCCTCTTGCCGTACGCCGCGCGCCAGCGTCCGCGGGC
>JAGVGS010000147.1 GCA_020057015.1 Candidatus Omnitrophota bacterium
CCGAGACGCTGGAAGACATGTTCGACCTCACCGCTACCCTCACCGCCCAGCCCCTGCCGCCGGGAAAGCGCGCCGCCATTATTACCAACGCCGGCGGCCCCGGCATTCTCTGCGCCGACACCTGCGAAGCCAACGGCATGGAGGTGCCCGCCCTGTCCCCGGAGACGCGAGCCCGATTAGCGGAGTTTCTGCCGCCCGAGGCCAGCGTCACCAACCCGGTGGACATGATCGCCTCGGCCAGCGCTGAGCACTACCGGCGCGCCATCGCCACGGTGCTGGCCTCAGCGGACATCGACGCGCTGATCGTGCTGTATATCCCCGTGGGGGTGACCCAGCGCGAGGAGATCGTGCCGGGGATCGCCGCCGGCATCGCCGAGGGGCGCCAGAGAGGTGGGGCCGGCAAGCCCATCGTGGCCTGTCTCATGGGTGAGCGGGAAGCCCTGCCGCCGGTGTCGGTCGGTGACGAGGTCATTCCGGTGTACAAGTTTCCAGAGTCGGCGGCGCGCTCGCTGGCCCGCATCGCCGCCTACGCTCGGTGGCGGGCGATCCCGCAGGGGGCGTTTCTTGATTTCGATGACGTGCAGGCCTCCCGGGCCCAGGAGATTTGCCAGCAGGCGCTGACGGCGCGCGGGCCCGGATGGTTGACCGCTGAGGAGACGCGCGAAGTGCTCACGGTCATGGGTTTGCCGGCACCAGCGGGCGGGGTGGCGCGCACCGCAGAGGAGGCCGTGGCGCTGGCGACGCAGATCGGCTTTCCCGTGGCGGTGAAACTGGCCTCCCATGAGATTGTGCACAAGACCGAGCAGGGCGGCGTGAAGCTCCATGTGCCCAACGAAGCGGCGGTGCGCCAGGCCTTCACTGATATTCAAGAGCCGCTGGCCAAGGCGGGGCGGCTCTCGGCGATGGACGGGGTCATCGTCCAGCCCATGCTCTCCGGCGGGGTGGAAGTGATGGTGGGTATGGTGGAAGACCCCTCCTTCGGGCCCCTGATGGCCTTTGGGCTAGGCGGCGTGTACGTGGAGATTCTGCGCGATGTGAGCTTCCGCGTGACCCCGCTCACCGATCGCGACGTGCGGGAGATGGTGCGGGAGATCCGCGGCTATCGCCTGCTCGAAGGCTACCGGGGCCATGCCGCCGCCGACGTGCCGGCGCTGGAGGAAGCCCTCCTGCGCCTCTCGCGCCTGGTGGAGGAGGTGCCCGAGATCGCCGAGCTCGACTTGAACCCCATCTTCGCCCTGCCGCCTGGCCAGGGCTGCCGCATCGCCGATGCGCGCATCCGCGTGAAGCCACCCGGCGCCTAACGCGGCTGAAGGCTGCATATGACGCAGATCATCGTCTTTTCGCCGCGCCTGGCTAGCATAGGACACTACCCTGAGAGGGGCATGACATGGCAGAGTCGCTACCCCCATTCCTGACGATCAAGCCTCGCAAGGCCGCCTACCGGCCCATGGCGGAGCGCGTGCGCGACTATCGCGACGTTGCGGTGCCGCGGGAGGAGGCCGCCAGCCGCGAGCAAGCCTCGCGGTGCATGGACTGCTTCCTGCCGTTTTGCCACTGGGCTTGCCCGCTGGGCAACCACGTGCCCAATTGGAACAAGGCCCTGGCCGCCGGCGACTGGGCAGAGGCCTATCGGCAACTGCAGGCCACGAATAATCTCCCGGAAGTCACCGCCCGCATCTGTCCGGCGCCCTGTGAGGCGGCCTGCGTCCTGAATATCGCGGGCGAGCCGGTGACGATTCGGGAAGACGAGCTCGCCGTCATCGAGCGCGCGTTTGAGGCCGGCTTGGTGCAACCCGCCCCGCCGCGCGTGCGAACAGGCAAAGCCGTCGCCGTGATCGGATCGGGGCCGGCCGGCCTGGCTTGCGCGGATCAGCTCAACCATGCCGGGCATCGTGTCACGGTGTTCGAGCGGGATGACAAGATCGGCGGGCTGTTGCGCTACGGCATCCCCGACTTCAAGCTGGAGAAGCGGATGCTGGATAGGCGGCTCGCACTCCTGGAGGCGGAAGGGATCACCTTCGCCCCGGGCACGGCCGTAGGCGAGGCCTATACCGTGGAGGCGTTGCGCAAGAACTTTGATGCGGTGTGCCTGGCCATCGGGGCGCGCGTGCCGCGGGAGCTACCGGTGGAGGGCCACACGCTGGCCGGGATTTATCCCGCCATGACGTACCTGGCGCAGTCTAACCGGCGCGTGGCAGGGGAGCGCATTCCGGCCAAAGCGCGCATTGATGCCCAGGGACGGTGCGTGGTCGTGATCGGAGGCGGCGACACCGGTGCCGACTGTGTGGGGACCGCGCATCGCCAGGGCGCGCGCCGTGTCACCCAGCTGGAGATTCTGCCCCGGCCGCCTGAGCAGCGCGCGCCCACCGATGTGTGGCCGAACTATCCGCAGATCTTGCGCACCTCCACCAGCCACGAAGAAGGGGGCCAGCGCGAGTGGGCGGTGCAGACCACGCGGTTCCTCGGGCGCGCCGGCCGTGTCCGAGCGCTTGAAGCCGTTCGGGTGGAGTGGGTGCCGCCGGCTGGGCAGACGCGCCCCGCGCCGCGGGAGTTGCCCGGCACCGCCTTCACCATCGAGACGGATCTGGTCCTGCTGGCGATGGGCTTCGTGGGCGCAGAGCGCCATCCGCTGTTGGAGGCCCTGGGCGTGCGCTCCGACGCGCGTGGCGCGATCCAGACGGACGAGCACTACATGACCGCCATCCCCGGTATCTTTTCCGCGGGCGATGCCCGGCGCGGCCAGTCGCTAGTCGTGTGGGCGATCGCCGAGGGTCGCCGCGCCGCCCACTATCTCGATGCCCACCTCATGGGCTCCTCGGCGCTGCCGTTGCTCTGACTCCACATCGGTTCGCTGATCGCCCCGGCCATTGAGCGTTAGAGACGAACCCGTTATCTGCCGGCAGATAACGGGTTTTGCTTTTTTCGACTGACCCCTCGGCAGGCTTGCGGTGAACCAAAAGAGGAGTAAAGTGATGACCATGCACCGTGTGACGCTTTGGGGCAGCGTGATGGTCTGCGGGGTCTTGCTGGGCCTGCCGCCGGTCGAGGCCGGGGTCAAAACCGGCTCGCTGGTGAAAGTCTTCGTGAATATGAACAGCATGGATTATGTCAACCCCTGGCAATCGCACGGCGGGCAGATGGTCACCGGCTCCGGCTGCATCATTGGGGGGAATCGGATTTTGACCAATGCCCACGTCGTGGATGACCAGACGTTCATCCAGGTGCGCAAGGAATCAGACCCCAAGAAGTACACGGCGACCGTAGAGGCCCTCGGCCAGGACTATGATCTCGCGCTCCTGCGGGTCGAGGATCCGGAGTTCTTCCGCGGGGTCTCGCCGCTGGAGTTCGGCGGGCTGCCCAATCTGCAGGATGCCGTCACCGTGTTCGGCTATCCGATAGGGGGCGAGCAGCTGTCGATCACCACCGGGGTCGTCTCGCGCATCGAAGTCATTCCCTACACGCAAAGCGAGCGGGAGTTGCTCAGCATCCAAATCGATGCGGCCATCAACCCCGGCAACAGCGGCGGGCCCGTGCTCAAGGACGGCCACATCGTCGGGGTGGCGATGCAGGGGATCTCGCCCAGCCAGAATATCGGGTATATGATCCCGGCGCCGGTCATTGCGCACTTCCTTGACGAGGTGGCGCGCGGGGCGTCCGAGGGCGTGCCGACCCTCGGCGTCCTCACCCATAACACCGAGAACGAGAGCCTGCGCCGCTACTACGGGATGCCGGAGACCGAGGGCGGCGTCGTCGTGACGCATGTCGCCCCCTTCTCCTCTGCGGATGGGCTGCTGCAGGAGGGGGATGTGATTCTGGCGTTGGACGGCGTGCCGGTCAGCGCGGACGGCACGGTGCCGTTTCGGGAAAACGAGCGCCTGGACATGTCGTATGTGATCAGCGCCAAGCATGTCGGCGAGATGCTGACGGTAAAATACCGGCGCGGCGGAGCGAGCCGCACGCTGCCGATCGGGCTGAAACGGTTTCCAGACCTGGTGCCGCCCGCCAACGCGTCGGCCAAGCCGTCTTACTATATTTATGGGGGGCTGGGGTTTACGGTCTTGAGCACGGACCTCATGAACGAATGGCGAGATGTGCCTGGGTTCGATTCGGAAAGCCTGATCCCGCTCTCGTTTAAGTATTGGGCCTATGGCCCTGGGGCCTTGAACACCCAGCGCAAGAAGGAGCTGGTCGTGCTGTCGGAAGTCTTGCCGGATCCGGTCAACGTCGGCTATCATGGGCACCAGTTCGAGCTCATCACCAAAGTGAATGGCCAAGCCTTTGATTCTTTTAAGGAGTTCGTGCTGTTGGTGGAACGCAACGAAGCCGAGTATGTGGTCTTCGAGAACGAAGGCAAGCAGCAGCTCGTGCTGGCCGCCAAGGAGGCCGCCCGCGCCACCGAGGATATTATCAAGCGCAATCATATCCCGAGCCGGTGTTCGGAAGATGTCAGTCTGTGGTTAAAAGAATAGGGGAGGCTGAGATGGGACGATCGCGGGATGCGAAAAAGAACGTGAAGAAAAAGGCCCAGCGCACCATGAAAGAGAAGCAGCAGGCGAAGCGGGACAAGCGCAGCCAAGAGACCCACCCCCTGTAACAAAGAGGCGCGTCACATACACCGATTCACCGCTGTGGTGTTTGCCGGATGCCTGGGCAGCGCCCTGGGCTTGCAGGGGTGCGCGAGCGTCCCGCTGGAAGCCCGCCACTCCAGGGATCTCCCGATGTTTTACCAAGTGGACGAGGGGCTTTTCCGGGGCGGCCAACCTTCAGATGAAGGGCTCAGGCAATTGCAGCGCAGGGGGATCAAGACGGTCATCAGTCTGCGCCAGCCCTCCAGAGCGATGGAGAAAGAGCAGCACTTGGCCGAGCAGCTGGGCATGCAGTGGGTGAACATTCCCCTGTGGTTTTGGTGGCGCCCCAGCGACCAGCAGGTGCATCAGTTTCTGTCGATGGTCAGTGATCCAGGCCGGCGTCCGGCGTTCGTCCACTGCCGCCAGGGCTGGAATCGCGTGGGCATCATGACGGCGATCTACCGGGTGGCTCGTCAAGGCTGGGAGCCCCGTCGAGCCTATACCGAAGCGCGCCGGTTCGGCTTGGTCCCGTGGAACCTTATCAGCCGCCACGTCATCCTGTACAAAACCCGGCGAGAATACGCAGGATCGGTGTCACCCTTGTGACCGAGGACGGGAGAGCAGCGCTTCAACAGGAGGAGAGGATGAGCAAGAGCAGCATAGTGGAGTTGTTGGGAGTGCTGGCGGCAGTCGGGGTGCTGGCCGGGGAAGCCTCGGCATTCTCGGCGTCGTACGATCAGAAAATGACGCAAGGCCGCGCGGTGTATGAGTCCAAGGTGTCGCTGAAAGATGAGCTCTTCCGGATGGAAATGACGATGGGCGGCCAAACGAGCATCATCCTTCATAATGCAGAGGGCACCTACACCGTGATGCCCAGCGAGGGCATGGCGATGAAAACGCCCCAGCTTCAGAGGGGCCAGGGGCCGGTGCGGGGTGCTAGCAACTACGCGCAGTACCTGCAGCAGAACCAGGCCGAGCAGATCGGCTCAGAGACGATCGACGGCCGCGCCTGCGACATCTACCGCTTCACCGACCCCGAGACCGGGGATCTCACCACGGCGTGGGTGTGGAAGGCAAAGATGTTCCCGATCCGGTATGAAACCGAGGGGGCTCAGGGCAAAACCCTGGTGGAACTCTCCAATATTGAGCTGGGAGCGGCCATCCCGGATGAGGCGTTTCAGCTGCCCGATGGCGTGCAGGTGATGGATATGGGGAATTTGATGGGGATGCGCTAAGCCCGAGCAGTTCTTTCCTTGACAGGAAGCATACGGTAGCATACATTCGTATGCATGCCGCCTGAGCACGACTTCACTGCCAAGCAGCTTCAAGCAGTGCGCCACATCCGCAATGCGATGGTCCGCCAGGGCCGCACGCCGTCGGTCAGAGAACTCATGACCGCCTTAGGCTATCGATCGCCGCGATCGGCACAAGATATCCTGGAGCAGCTGGAAGAGAAGGGGGTCATCATGAAGCTTCGATCGGGCCATTATCAGCTCTTGGTCGACCCGGTGTTGAGCGGCGCGCACATTCAAACGGTCGATGTGCCGCTGCTCGGGTCGGTGGCGTGCGGCAAGCCCCTGTTGGCCGCAGAGAACATCGAGGGGTATCTTCCGGTCGCCACGACGATGGCCAAGCCCGGGGCCCGGCATTTCTTCCTGCACGCCCACGGAGATTCCATGGACCAAGCGGGTATTAAGGATGGCGATATCGTGCTGATTCGACAGCAAGCCACCGCCACGGAAGGCGAGCGCGTGGTGGCGTTGATCGATGATGAGGCGACGATCAAGGAATACCACCATTCAGACGGGGTGGTGGTGTTGAAGCCGCGGTCAAGCAATGCCAAGCACAGACCGATTATTCTGACCGAGGATTTCCAAGTGCAGGGCGTCGTGGTGGCGGTGATTCCGAATCTGAAGTAACAGCGACGCCAATACACGGAGGGCAGTTGGCGCTTTCACTGCCAATAGCGTACGTGGGGATGAGCTGTCCGCCCGCGGATGAGCAACAGCCCAAGTAATCGGCGGTGGGTGTCCTACCTGCTGCTGTTCTTCGGCAGCTTTTTTGTCCTCCTCGCACTCCAAGAAGGCTGCTACCAGGGCGCGGTGACACTGCAAGGCACCGTGCTTTCCAAGCACTACAGCCCCGGCAGCAGCCGGGTCGGTTCAGGCACCCTCAGCTCGACGAGCAGCCATGGCATCAAGTATCGCTTTACCACGCCAGCGGGCGAGACGAGGGAAGACTTCGGCCAGATGCTGCGGCAGCACTGGAGCAAGCTCACACCGGGAGATCTCGTCGACATCGAATACTTGCCCGCCACTAAGGACAGCCGGGTGGCGCGTCAAACTGCCTCAGGCCCGGTCTTTTTGCTGATCGCGATGGGCCTGCTCGCCGGCGGCTGTTATCTGCGCCGAGGACCTCGCCGATGAAATCAACGCGTCCGATGAGGCAGGCAGGCGGCCCATGAAAGAGTGGCTGCTGATGGCGCGTAATGTGGTGCTCGCGCTGCTCGTCATTGCGATCGGCAGCGCGCTGCCGCCGCTGCAGGCGCTGGAGGAGTGGATCGGCCCCCGGCGCACGGCGCTGACCTGGGGGGTGGCGAGCAGCACTTTTCTGGGATGGCTGTTGTTGATGGGAGCCACGCTCTATCGCATCTGGCAAGGTGGCGGGTCGTTGCGGCGCGAAGACATCGCGGAACAGATCGGGCGCGTGAAATCATATCATGCCGCGCCCATGGCGGTGTTCCGCGCATGGCGCTACGCGATCCCGAAGCGCGCGTGGGGGGCGGGCTTCAGCGATGAAGTATCGATCGGCCAGTGTAAAGCGGCCTGGCGTCGGCAATTATGGCGATCAGACTCGCGCTGGCGCGGCCTGTTTATCATGGGGGTTGGGGCGGCGCTGATGACGGTGGGGTTGTTTGGCGGCGTCATCGTGCTCGGGGCCCCGGGCCTGAAGCTGCTGTTTGGCGGCGCACTGCTCTATGCCGCGATCCGCACGGTAGGGGTTTTTCTGAAAGCCTAAGCCGTCCCTGCCGGCTGGCCGCCTGGTCCAGCCACGCCGCACTCCTGTTTTCCGGCCATCGTCAGGTATGCTTGAAGTAGGGGCCTGCGATGCGCATTTCTCGACGGTGGGTGCTGGCGCTTCTCTTAGCAGCCGGTGAAGCGGCTGCCGAGCCTATGCGCATTGGCACGACCTTCAGTCCTCGGCAATGCCGCTATCTGCAAGTGGACGCTCCGCGGACCCTGCAAGCGATCCTCCAGCATCCGTTCGATCTCATCCGCATCGCGGCGTATTGGGATGACCTCGAGCCGCAAGAGGGCGTATTTGATTTCAGCAGCCTCGACTGGCAGATCGCCCAGGCGCGCGCGAAGCAGGTGCCGGTGGTGCTCTGCGTCGGGATGAAGGCCCCTCGCTGGCCAGAGTATTTCATCCCAGCCTGGGCCCTGCGCCAACTGAAGCTGCGCAAGGGCGGCGAGGTCTCCGAGCACGCCTATTTGCGCGAGCGCACCCTGCGGTATCTTGAAGCGGTGGTGACCCGCTACCGCGAGGAGGCCATCATCCGCTACTGGCAGGTGGAGAATGAGCCGCTGGACCGCACTGGTCCTGGCTTTTGGTGGATCAGCCCGGCCTTCTTACAGCAAGAGGTCGCCTTAGTGCGCCGGCTGGACCCTGCCCACCGTCCCATCTTACTTACGACCGTGACCTATCCCAACCCGGCGCTGCGGTGGTTCATGTATCTCTTTATCCGGCACAACACCATCGACGAGTCGCTGCGCCTGGGCGACATCCTGGGGGTGAATGTGTATCCGGTCGTGGGCCATCGCTGGTTCTTCAAGAAATCGTACACCTGGACCACGCCCGAGGAGCGCCGCGCATATTTGGTCAGCATTCTCCAGCGGGCCCACCGCTACCAGAAGGCCGTGTGGGTGACCGAACTGCAAGCCGAGCCCTGGGAGCCGGACCACCTGGTCTACACCGAGCCGCGGCCCCCGCCGACAGCCGATCCGGCGCGCCTGTCGCAAAACATCGAGGAGCTGCGCGCCTTAGGGTTTCAGGCGGCCCTGCTCTGGGGCGCGGAGTACTGGGAGTTCCGGAGAGCGCAGTATCAAGACGCCGACTGGTGGCACGAAATCAGCAAGCTGCTCTACAAGCCCCCGATCCTGATGCCGCCGCTGCTGCGGGGCCTCGAGGCGCCCGGGTGGCCCCTCCCGGCCGGCCCGCCTGCTCTCGAGTAGTCGCTGCTTGTGTTCCGTCACGGGCCATGCTAGTGTACACACAAGTGACTTTCAGCTTTGACCGTGGTGCACAGGCCGTGGAGCTGTGAGCTGCTCCGCGGCTTTATTCTTTGCGTTGCCTGCCTGACAACCGAAGGAACGTGCACCCATGGCTAAAGAAGAAGGAGTCGGGATTGAAGGCTGCGTGGTCGAGCGCCTGCCCAATGCGCGCTTCTGGGTGGAAGTGATGGTGGGGCATCGCGTGCTGGCCTATGTCGCCGGCAAGATCCGCTGGCAGTCTTCCCGCATCTTAGAAGGCGACCGGGTAGGCATGCTCCTCTCCCCCTATGATCTAACCCAGGGCCGCATCGTCTATTTGGTCCGGCGCTAAATCGGTATGGCCGAAGAACCCGCACCGATATCTCCTCTACCAGCCACCCCTGAGCTGCGCGCGCTGCAGCGGCGGCTTGACCGCCAAGAGGCCGCTCTCGCGGCCCAAGATCCCGCCATGCTGGAAGCCCATAACCGGGTTATCCACGCCATGGAGGGGTTTGTCGAGCAGGAGCTCGGATGGCTGCGGCCGGTGCCCGAGGTGTGGCAGCCCAGCGACTTCCTGCCTGATTTTGCCCTGGAGCGCTGGCCCGAGGCGCTGCAAGCGCTGCGCACGGCGGCCGCGGGCCTCTCCGATGATGTGCTCATCGTGCTGGTCGGTGACACGGTGACCGAGGAAGCCTTGCCGGCGTATCAGACGATGATCAACCGGCACGCAGGCATGGCTGATGCGACCGGGGCCAGCGACAGTCCCTGGGCGCGATGGACGCGCGGCTGGACCGCCGAGGAGAACCGGCACGGCGATGTGCTGAACAAGTACTTGTTTCTCTCCGGCCGCGTGCAGATGCGCGCGGTGGAGCTGACCACGCAGCATCTCATCCGCAACGGCTTTGACCCCCAGACCGGCAACGACCCCTACAAGGGCTTGATCTACACGTCGTTTCAAGAGCGCGCCACACGCGTCTCCCATGGCAACGTAGCCCAGGTGGCCCAGAAGAGCGGGGATGCGCTGCTGAGCAAATTATGCAACCTCGTGGCGGGCGATGAGGCGCGGCATGAGGAGGCCTACAAGCGTTTTGTCGGCAAGCTGATGGAGCTCGACCCCTCCGGGACGGTGATCGCGTTTGCTCAGATGATGAAGGCCAAAATTACCATGCCCGCGCGCCTGATGGGCGGCCCAGGCGAGGATGATTTGTTCCAGCGCTTCTCGGTGGTGGCCCAGCGCCTGGGGGTGTACACGGCGCAGGATTACGTGCAGATCCTGCAGCACTTGCTCGGCTTTTGGGGCGTGCCACGCCTGACCGGGCTCTTGCCCGAGGCCCGGAAAGCGCAGGAGTACCTCTGCGGTTTGCCTGCGCAGTATCAGCGTTTTGCCGAGCGCCTGAAAGGGCAGCGCCTGCTGCCGGCTGCCCCCTGGCAGTGGCTCTTCGGGCGCAGCGCCTGATTGCCCCGCTGTCCCCCGTGCGTTGACCGGATGCCGCAGGTGGTGTAACGTGTAAGCACGCGCATGGCCGCGCGACCCATCAGCGCACACTAACGGCGGAGGCATAAGCAATGGCAGGCCAGACGGTCGAGTTTACCGAAACCAACTTTGATCAAGAAGTCCTGCAAGCCCCCACCCCGGTGCTGGTCGACATGTGGGCCGCTTGGTGCGGCCCCTGCCGCATGGTGGCCCCGGTGGTCGAGGAGTTTGCCGGCAAGTACCAGGGGAAGGTCAAGATCGGCAAGCTCAACGTCGATGACCACCCTGCGGTGGCCGGGCAGTACCGCATCATGAACATCCCCACCCTGCTGCTCTTCAAGGGCGGCAGCGAGGTCGACCGCATCGTCGGCGTCGTGCCGAAAGAGGAGCTGGCGCGCCGCATCGAGCGCGTGATCGGCTAGAAAGGCTCTGCGTGCGCCGCCCAACCGGTGTGCCTGCCCTGGCGGTGCTCTGCTCCGGCCAGGGGACCAATCTGCAGGCCCTCCTGGAGGCCACCCGCACGGGCCGTCTGCGCGCGCGCGTGGCGGTGGTCATCAGCGATCGCGCCGCATCCAACGCGTTGGCACGAGCGACGCGTGCCGGGATTGAGGCGCACTTTGTAGACCCCAAAGCCTATCCTTCGCGCGGCGAGTTCGAGCAGGTGCTCCTCACGCTCTGCGCCGCCCACCGCGTGCGCGCGGTCTGCCTAGCGGGCTTCATGCGGCTGCTCTCGCCCGTGTTCGTGCGGCCGTATGCCGGCCGTCTCCTGAACATCCACCCCGCACTCTTGCCGGCGTTTCCCGGGGCGCATGCCATCCGTGATGCGCTCGCTTGGGGGGCCAAAGTGACCGGGGTCACCGTCCACCTCGTCGATGAGGAAGTAGACCACGGGCCGATTCTGCTGCAGGAGCTGGTGCGGATAGCCCCGGGGGAGACGGAGGCAAGTTTGCTGAAGAAACTGCACCGCGTGGAGCACCGGCTGTACCCGCAAGCCCTGCGGCAGGTGTTGGCCGGCCGCGTGCGGCTGACGGGCCGAGTGGCGCGCCTTACGGGCGCTTGATCACGAGATCGAGCTGGGCCCTGGGCAGCAGCAGATGCCGCCCGGTGATAGGGTGGATCAGGCGCACGGCGTTGAAATTCTCGAAGCGGTAGTTGGCGAGGACCTCGGTTACGACGCTGGTGGAGGTCTGAAACACCTGCTGGAGGGTGGTGTCATCCAGCGGCTTCTCTTGGGTGGAGGGGTTCACGTTCAGCGTGAACGCAAACTCCCCATCGGTAAACTGCCCCAGACACCGGCCCACCACGACCTGCCCGGAGAGCTCCAGTTCCTCGATCAGCGCTTGCTGGATGCGTTTGGCTGCCTGCCAGCTCAGAAACTCCTCCAGCCGGATATTCTCGGGCGGCTGAGGGGCAGCTGGCGGAGGCTCTACCGTCTGCAGGTCCAGCACGGTGCGCGCAAACAGCTCCTCCGGCCCGATCATGCTCGCGTTCGCCCGCCGGATGTCATCCATGTAGCGCACCAGGTGTACGTAGAGGCCGGGCAGCCCCGGATCGCTGACCACGACCGCATAAAAGCGGATATCCGCATCCGAGCTGAGAATCACGCGGTGGATGGCCTGGACCGTATCGCCGACCACCGTATCAAACTGCGAGCCCATGCCGACCTGTCCCTCGGCCTGCAGCAGCATCTCCGGCTGGTGCACCTGCACGCCCACCGTGTGGTCGACGAAGGTGACGGTCGCGCGGACATGCGCTTCCTGAAGGAGAGTGAGGAGCCCCTCGACAACGCGGTCTTTAGGGTAGGAGGGCGCCACGGCGCAACTGGCCACGCCCGCTAAGAGACTCAGGCCAAGCAGCACTCCGCGAACCGGCAGCACACGGTGGACGCAGGCCATCGCATCCTCCTACGCAGCCCTCGGGGCGGTGGGCGGCGTGCGCTGCTTGCCATGCTCGGCAAAAATCGCCTCGATCTCGTCGTATTCCAGCTCGTCGCGCTTCAAGAGCTCCTCGGTGAAGCGCTCCAGCAGCGCGTCCTCCTGGCGCAGCAGCTGCTCGGCGTCCTGCATGCATTGCGTCAGGATCTGCTGGGTTTCATTGTTGAGCCGCTCCTTCACGCTGTCGGAGAGGTGGTCGCCCGTGCCGCCGGCGCGGAATTTCCACGAGCCCGTGAGCATCTCGTAGTTGCCGATGAAGCCGTTGGTGCCCATGCCCAGGGTCCAGACCATCTGGTGCGCGATGCCGGTGGCGTGCGGGAAGTCTCCGCCGACGCCATCCGAGGTGGAGCCGCACTTGAGTTTCTCGGCCACGTAGCCGGCCAGCGCTACGGTGATGTTGGCCATCAGGCGCTCGCGGCTGTTGAGCTTCAGCTCCTCGCGGGGCACGTGGTAGACCACCCCGTGCGTGCCGCCGCGGCGCGAAATGATCGAGGCCTTGAAGACGTCGTCTGTCGGGTGCAAGAGATAGGTGGTGACCAGATGGCCCGACTCGTGGTAGGCCACGCGCCGTCGCTCCGCCGGAGCGAGCTTTTGGTGGATCTTGAACCCGAGGTCGATGCGCTCCAGCGCCTCGGAGAGGTCCTTCTGGGTGACCTCGACGCGCTTATGGCGGGTGGCGATGAGTGCGCCTTCCTTGACCAGGTTTTCAATGTCCGCGGCTGAGTGGTAGACGGTGCGGCGTGCTAAGCGCCCCACATCCACGCTGGTATCGGATTTTACCTTCCCGAGGTAATACTGGAGCAGCTTTTCCCGGTCTGCCAGCCCCGGCCGATCGACGTAGATCTTGCGATCCAAGCGCCCGGGGCGCAACAGGGCCGCATCGAGCACCGTCTCTTCGGCGTTGGTCGCCCCGATCACGACGATGTTGTGGCGCATGGTTTCCAGCCCGTCGATCTGCACCAGCAGCTCGTTGACGGTATTGTTGTGCTCGGTTTGCGCGCCGAACCCCAGGTCGCTGCGGCGCGAAGAGCCCACCGCATCGAGTTCATCGATGAAAATGATGCAGCCCCCATCGGTGCGGGCCAGTTGGCGGGCCTTGGCGAAGAGCTTGCGCACGCGGCCCGGCCCGGTGCCCACGAACACCTCCACAAACTCCGAGCCGGAAGCGGCGATGAAGGGCAGGCCGGATTCGGTGGCGATGGCCTTGGCGAGGTACGTCTTGCCGCAGCCGGGCGGCCCGGAGAGCAGCACGCCGCGCAGCACCTTGCCGCCGATTTGGGTGACGCGGACATGGTCGCGCAGCAGCTCGACCACTTCCCAGGCCTCCATCTTAGCCTCTTCCATGCCGATCACGTCGGTCCACTTGATGCTGACCTTATCGCCCTTCACGGCGCTTTTCGCAAACTGGAACATCCCGCCGCTCATGAAGGCCTGCTTGTACAGGAAGACGAAGGCGACGGCGCTCAAGATCGCCGACAAGGGGGTGAGCGACGTGAAGGCCATGATGTAGGAGCGCTGGTACGAGTCGAGGTGGCCCAGCGCGATGATGGGCCAGATCAGTGAGGCGAGGAGGATCAGCGCGACCAGGATCTTGACCCAGTGGATCTCGAAAAACAGCTGCGTGCGTTGAATTGGATTGAGCTTGCGCTTCATGGTGTAGGGCCCTCGGGGGTGCTCCTCCGTCGACGAGCTATGTAACCGTGAGTAACTATATCATATTTTACGGGGTGGCGAACAGGGCAATGGCAAGCGGCGGCGTCAGGAGAGGGTGCAGACGTCGAGGCACTCGATTTCCCGCCAGGCTAGTAAGTCAAACTCCACCAGGTTCTCGGTGGAGTTCGTCTGCTCGGCATCCGTGAGCAGCAGGGAATTCGTGGCGATCGTGACTTGGTCGGCGATGATCGCCCCTCGCATGGTGGTTTTCAAGGCAACATTGGTCGATCCGGAAACAAGGACGGTGCCCTGAGGGTTGTACACGAGCCCTCGAAAGTCCGTCGTGTTGCCGATGTCGATAGTGCGGTTACCGGAGGCCTTGAGCTGGAAATTCTTGTAGGTGCTCCCCGTCGTGTTGATAAGCGCCCCGTTGCGGATGAGGATGTTGCCGTTGGCGATGATGGTGACGTTTTTCCCCGGGACGATGCCCAGGGTATTGCCGGTGCCTAACGCAAAATCTGTAGTGCTGGTGCTGGAGGTGGTGACCTTCACGTCCCCACCGCCAAAGGAGAGCGTGTTGCTGCTGCCTGTGTTGATGGAATACAGCGCCAGCGTGCTGACTTGTGTGGCATCGCCGCTAAAGTTGACCGTGCAATTGGTCGGGGTGTTCAGGGTGGTAAAGGGAAAAGCGACATAGGGGGCATTGCAAGTCGCTCCCGGCACGCAATAGTTCAGGGTGCGATCAGGATCGGTGTCGCAGACCGAAATCAGCATGGGGTTGGTGTTGGCCACCGCGGGATTGGCTGGCACGGCCGCCGGCGCAGGTGGCGGGGTGACATCGTCGCACCGGCCGGCGCTCGCCCCGCTGCCGCAGGTCACCCCTCCGCCAATACTCCCGGTGGCGCCCTGGGTGATGTAAGAGCCTGCGGTGATCGCCACGGTACTATACGGGTTGGGCACGACCGCGTTACCGTACAAATGCGCGCTCGTGTTAAACTCGATGGCCTCGGCCCCGGCCTGCGTCGAGGTGCCGTTGGTTTGGATGATGGTCGGCCCGCCGGCATAGCCCTCGATGCCCGCGCTGGTCTGGAGCTTGATTTTGGTGACGCCAAACGCGGCGCTGGTCTGGAGCGCTGCGATCGGCTCGATGGCTGTGACTTCCAGCATCCGATGCGAGGTGGGAGGAGAGATCACGCGAATCCGCCAGATGGTCGCGTCTTGAGGGTTGGGGCCCATGTTCGTGGCCAAGCAGACGTTCGGAAACGGGGATGCGGTGGAAGGGCATTTATTAGTTGCGTGAGTTTGCACGTTCCGCAGGACCTGATCCAGCACGGCTTCAGCTTGATGGAAATCTTGCATCCCGGTGACTTGGCGGGTGGCGTTTCGTATTTCACCAGCACCCCGGACCATGCCGGCTTGCAGCAGGATAGAGGCGCCCACAACGGCCCAGACCGCGATGAAAAACATATACCCGCGCTCTGAAGTCTTAGCGAACTTGCGTGTGCCTAATTGCATGCGCCCCCCATAAGAGAAAAGCCGAGTCCCCTAGCGAACTCGGCAACCCGGCTATCTCCTGCGTGCAGCTACGGCAGCCCGGCGATCTTCAGGAGACCCGTGGCTTTGCGTCCCCACCTCACGATGGGTTTGCCCGGCGCCTCGCGGCGCCGCCCGCCTGGTTCAAGGGCGGATTTCTCGTCCCACAACCCGTACGAACAAAAGTATACCTGAAAATATAGCGGTAGGGCAAGAGGGTGGGGAGGCTTGTCAGGGTTGAGGGAAGGGGCTATAATCGCGCCACAATGACGACTTCCTCTACGCGTGTCAAATCGCTTCACGCCCGCGAGGTCTTGGATTCCCGCGGGGTGCCGACGGTGGAAGCCGACGTGTGGCTGGCCGATGGCAGCTGGGGGCGCGCGGCCGTGCCTTCCGGCGCGTCGACCGGCACGCATGAAGCGCTGGAGTTGCGGGACACGGCCCAGGCGCGCTATGGCGGCAAAGGGGTGCGCCAGGCCATCGCCCATATCTGCGGGCCGATTGCCAAGGCGCTGAAGGGCGCCGATGCGGCGGCCCAGGCCAAGCTCGATGAGCGGCTGCTGGCCCTCGACGGGACCCCGAATAAATCCAAGCTGGGGGCGAATGCGCTGCTGGCGGTCTCGCTAGCCGCTGCCAAAGCCGCTGCCGCCAGCCGCAAGCTCCCGTTGTTTCAGTCGCTGGGCGGGGCGAAGGCGCGTGTGCTGCCGGTGCCCCTCATGAACATCGTCAATGGCGGCGCGCATGCCGATAACACGCTCGACATTCAAGAGTTCATGATCATGCCCATCGGGGCGCCGAGCTTTGCCGAAGCGCTGCGCATGGGGGCTGAGGTCTTTGCCACGCTGAAGAAGATCCTGAAGAGCGCCAAGCAGACCACGGCGGTCGGCGATGAGGGCGGGTTTGCGCCCAGCCTGCCGTCGAATGAAGACGCGATCAAGGTCGTCTTGCAAGCCATTGAGCAAGCCGGCTATCGTCCAGGCAAGGACCTCATGCTCGCCCTCGACTGTGCGGCCAACGAATGGGTGCATAACGGCGCCTACCGGTTGCACAAGAGCCACCCTCATCGCACTTGGCGCGCGGCGGAATTGATTCAGCAATACGCGCAATGGGCGCGGCGCTACCCGCTCGTGTCCATCGAGGATGGGCTGGGCGAGGACGACTGGGCCGGCTGGCGGCAGCTCACCGAAACGCTCGGCGGGCGGCTGCAGCTGGTGGGGGATGACCTGTTCGTCACCAATCCTGAGCGGCTGCGCCGCGGCATCCGCGAGCACACGGCCAACGCGATCCTCGTGAAGGTCAACCAAATCGGCACGCTGACCGAGACGCTCGAGGCGATCCGCATGGCCCAACAGGCCGGCTACGGCGTCATCATTTCGCATCGCTCGGGCGAAACCGAGGACGTGACCATCGCGCATCTGGCCGTGGCCACCAACGCCGGCCAGATCAAGACCGGCTCGCTCTCGCGCAGCGAGCGCATTGCCAAGTACAACGAGCTGCTGCGCATCGAGGAGGCCTTGGGCAAGAAGGCCCGCTACGCAGGCACGCAATGGCCGCTTTATCGCACGCCGTCCGCCGCGTTAGCCAAGCGCTAGGCCGCGGCCCACGGCGACCCTGGCGCTGGGGGCTGCTGGGCGCTGTGTTGTTGTTTGGGCCCGGCCTGTGGCACTTAGGCAGGATGTCGTGGGAGCAGCGACGGCTGGATCGGCAGTTGGCCGCCTTGGCCGAGGAGCGCGAGCGCCTGCAGATCGAGCAGCAGCGCCTGCAGACCGATTCGACGTATGTCGAAGGCCGCATTCGCTCGACGTTCAAAGTGGCGCGCCCCGGAGAAATCGTCATTCCCCTCGATCGCTCCGACGGTGATTGACGCCGTTGCGATTGGCCGATATAATCTCTCAATCACCTGACATTACTGCGGGGTGGAGCAGTCAGGTAGCTCGTCGGGCTCATAACCCGAAGGTCCCAGGTTCAAATCCTGGCCCCGCTACTTTTCCAATCTAGCCGAGTTGAGGCGAGACGCGCCTCGACTCGGCTTTTTTTTGAGATCACACGTTGTGATCTCAACAATTGGATCCGGCAGCTCATGGCGCCGGTGCGGCTGACGAGACGCCGTATCGGATTTCACCCCTAAGCGGCACGACTTCGCTATACTAACAGCCATGCAGGAGGTGGCCTGATGCGTGCTCCGCGGTCGTCTTTTGTGCCGGCGCTGGTGCTCGGCCTAGGGCTCGTGGCCCTCGTGCTCGTGCCGTGGATCTACGCGATCGAGTTTCCCAAATCACCTGGCTCGGTGTTTGAAGACGTCGTGACGTTCGGCTCGCTGGCGCGTCTCGTGGGCTTCCTGTCGGATCTCGGGATCGCGATGTGGTTGGCGATGGCCCTCTTGTTTCTCCACAGCTTGCACCGCCGCCTGCGCCAGGGCCCGCTGCTGGCCCCTGGTGAGCAGGGGTTCTATCTGTTCGCGGCCGCCTACACCCTCTTTCTCGCCCTCGATGACCGCCTCATGGTGCACGAATGGCTGACCGAGCGCTGGGGCCTGCCCGAGCCGATGGTGATGGGGGTCTATGGCGCGGTGCTGGCCTATGGCGCGTGGCGCTACTGGGCGTTCTGGCGCCTGGGTTCGCGCCGCTGGCTGGCGCTGGTGGCCCTGGGCTTCGCGCTCTCCGCCGGGATTGATTTCGGCGGCCTGGGAGGCGGGGTGGCGCATCTGGTGGGCGAGTCCTGGGCCGAAGTGCTGGAAGACGGGGCGAAGTGGATCGGCATCTGCGCGCTCTTACTGTACGTGTTTGATCTGACCGTTGATGTGTCGATGCGGCGCGTGGAGGGTTCGTGATTTGCGTTTCAAGACAGGCTCGGTGTGCCGCGGTTGGCAGGGGCTGCTTGTTGCTGCAGGCCTTTTCTGCTGGGCGGCACCGGCTGTCTGGGCGCAAAGCCCTGCGCATAAACTGCGCCGCGGGTTGCTGAACACGCTCCTGGGATGGACGGAGCTCGTGCGGGTGCCAGGCTATCTGTGGGAGTGCGCGACCCAGGAGTATTACCGGCGCGATCTGAATGTCATTGTGGGCTGCCCGGCAAGAGCGATGGCGCAACCCTTTGGACGAGAATTGCTTGGGTTGTCAGAGACCTTGACCTTCGCCGGCAGCATGTGGCCCACTCCGTTTTACGGCTCGCCCTATGAACGCTTTCTTGCGGGCGATCAGCCCTGGGGCGAGCGCACGATTGAGGTGTTTCGGCGCTAGGGCGCTTGATTTGACTGTCGTGGCTCAATTCAGGTATAGGTTAAAGAGGGAGGCAGTGATGTCTCGACAAGCGTTCGGTGCGCGGCAGGCAGGGGTGACGGCGTTGGCCGTCACATTTTTTTTGTGCGGGGCCTCTGCGCAGGCCGCCACGTATGAAAAGCGGATGGCGGACATTGAGCAACAAATCCAGGCGCACGAAAAGGCTATTGAAGTGCTGAAAGTGGATATCGACAACGTGCAGGTTCAGATTGAAGGCTCTCCGGCGGAAGAGGTCAAGGCGCTCAAGGCGCAAATCGCCAGATTCGAGAAGCAGATCCGCAGCCATGAAAAGGCCATTGAGATCTTGAAGGAACGGTTGCAGAAGCTGGAAGTATTGATGGGCGGGGGGTCTGTGGGAGACGAGGCAGAGGGCTCGGATGACGGAGAGCGTTCCTCCGGCGGCGGGGCGGGCGGGGGCTCATCGGGGGCTACGTCTCGCGGCTCTTCCGGCAAGAGCGGATCTTCAAGTCAGGACAGCTCAGGCGATCAGAGCACAGCCACCGGTCGCTCTTCAGGCGGATCGTCATCTGGAGGGGGGAGTGGCGGCTCGTCTTCTGGCGGTGGAGGGGGTGGGAGTTCTGGCGGCGGCTCCTCTAGTGGAGGCAGATCCTCCGGCAGCGGTGGTTCCTCTTCCGGTGGAGGTTCCTCGAGCGGCGGAGGCTCTTCTAGCGGTGGCGGAGGGTCCTCTTCCGGGGGTGGCGGCTCGTCTTCTGGCGGGGGGGGTTCTTCAGGCGGAGGGGGTGGCAGTGCCTCTGGCGGCGGTGGTTCTTCCAGCGGTGGAGGCGGCTCTTCTTCAGGTGATGGAGGGTCCTCTTCCGGGGGTGGGGGCTCTTCCGGAGATGGTGGGTCCTCTTCAGGCGGCGGTGGTTCTTCCAGCGGTGGAGGCGGCTCTTCTGCAGGTGATGGAGGCTCCTCCGGCGGGGGCGGTGGTTCTTCTGGTGGTGGCGGAGGCTCCTCTTCCGGGGGCGGGGGCTCCTCCGGAGATGGTGGGTCCTCTTTCGATGGCGGCGGCTCTCCCAGCGACCCGGGGATTATCCAACCGTGGTGAGTGCGGAGAGCAGCAGCTCGTAGCTTTCCGGCCCCGGATTACTTCGGGTCTGCCGCGTAGCGTGCAAGCAGGCTCCCCAGGATTGCTCTTGGGCGGCCCCTCGTTGACGAAGCAGGCTGCCTCCGATACAATACAAAACAGCTAGTGGCATCCGCAAATCTTCATGACGCATCGTAGGACACGTCTCCCCCGCGGCCTGGCCTGGATAAGCGGCTTGTGCCTTCTCGGCCTGACTTCGGCCGCGGCCGCCGAGCGCCCAGCACCCGATCCGGCGGCTGGACGGGCTGCCTATGACCAATACTGCGCGCGCTGTCATGGGCTCACCGGATCCGGCGATGGCGTGGATGCCAAGCGCTTCTACCCTCGCCCGCGTGACCTGAAGCTGGGGGTCTACAAGTTCCGCAGCACTGCCAGTGGTACGCCGCCGACAGACGAAGATCTTTTTCAGACGCTGGCACAGGGGCTGCCAGGCAGCAACATGCCCGACTGGCAATTTCTGAGCGAGGCGACCCGCTGGCAGTTGGTGCACTACCTGAAGAGCCTCTCGCCGGTCTTTGAAGCCACTCCGTCGCAGCCGCTCGCGCTGCCGCCTGACCCCGGGGCCGGCCATGACAGGGCCCGCGGGCAGGCGCTCTACCAAGAGCTGGGTTGTGCCACGTGCCACGGGGCTCAGGGTCGGGCCAATGGCCGCTCGGCCGCCGGACTGGTGGATGACTGGGGCATGAAGATCCGTCCGGCTGACTTGACCCAAGGCTGGGCGTATCGCGGCGGGGCGACGCCCAAGGATATCCTGACGCGCCTGATGGCCGGCATCGATGGGGCGGGCATGCCCTCCTATGCCGAAGCGATCACGCCGGTGGAGGATGCCTGGCACTTGGCGTATTATGTCGCCTCGTTGCAAGAGCCGGCCCGCTGGCATATGGGGCTGAAGCCCGCGCAGATCGCCGGGGCCCTGCCTTCCAGCGTGGAGGATCCGCGCTGGCGCAAGGCGCCGATGACCACGCTGCGGTTGCGCAACGTCGTCGATGCGACCGGCGCGTGGGTCGAGCCGCCCACGGTGCGCGCAGTGACCCTGCAGGCGATGGCCAACCGCGAAGCGGTGGTCTGGCATCTGATATGGCACGACCCCTCGCCAGAGAGCGGCTCGCCGCCCGATGGGCTGGCGGTGGTGCTTCAACCGGCCGGCACGGAGGGCGACAACGTCACGCTGCACGCGTGGCCGTATGCCGGCTCGCCGGCGCTGGATGTCTGTTACTGGAACGCGCAAGACCAGACTGCGGGCGAATTTTTGGCGAAAGATATCGAGACGATCCGTGGCCGGCGCGCGGTGCAAACCTCGCTGCTCAGCCAAGCGACGTATGCGGAGGGGCGCTGGCACTTGCTCTTGGAGCGTCCGCTGCACGCAGCCCAGGTGTCTGGGGGGGCTCTCCTGGGCGGCCAGGTCTTTAACGCCCTGGCGGTCATGATTTGGGATGCCGGCGAGCCGGGCGCGCAATCCGTGTCTGCGTGGATTGATCTGGATTTACGTCAACCGTCGACGGGTGCGGCAGCATCGCATTGAGCTGGACAATACGCGGTATGCTTCACAGAGATAGGGGAGGTCATTGATGATACGCAGGCGAGGGATGGGATGGATGGGCGGCCTGGCGGCCGTGGTGCTGGTGGGGACCTGTGGTGGCACCGCCGCTGCCGGGAGCGCATCGGTCAGCGTCGCGGTGAAGCTGGAGGGCACGGCACCTGCCGCGACCAAGATCAAGACGAGCGCCGACCCGATCTGCCAGCAGCAGCACCCAGAGGGCCTCATGAGCGAAGAGGTCGTCGTGGGCGGGGCCGGCGAGCTCAAGAACGTGTTTGTGTATGTCAAAGAGGGCCTGAGCGGCGAATTTCCCGCACCAGCCGAAGCGGTGAAGCTCGACCAAAAGGGTTGCTGGTATGCCCCGCATGTGTTTGGCATCCAGGTCGGCCAGACGCTCGAGATCGTGAACAGCGACCCCACGATGCACAACGTCAACGCGAAACCCACCCTTAACCAGTCTTTTAATCTGGCGCAGCCGAAAAAAGATATGGTGAGCAAGAAGACCTTCGCCAAGCCGGAGTTGGGAGTCAAGTTCAAGTGCAATGTGCACCCTTGGATGAGCGCCTACGGCCACGTCGTGGCGCACCCGTTTTTTGCCGTGACCGATGCCCATGGGGCCGCGACCCTCAGCGGGTTGCCGGCCGGCACCTACACCCTCGAGTTCTGGCACGAGAAGTATGGCGCGCAGACACAGACCGTGACCGTGGCGGAGCAGGGTGCCGCAACCGTGAGTGCCGCGTTTAAGGCGCCATAACGTGACCGCAGGGCGTCGATCAGTCGCCCGGTGGTGGCAGGGGCTGGCGGCGGCCGCTGTCGCGGCGAGCGTGCTGGGCGCGGCCTCG
>JAGVGS010000215.1 GCA_020057015.1 Candidatus Omnitrophota bacterium
CCAGGGCCTCAGCGGTCTGCGCATGCCGGCCGGCGTGCTCCCCGAAGCCATGCACCAGCACGAGGGCTGCGCGCGGGCTGTCCGGTTGCCACAGGCGGTAGACCAGCGTCTGGCTGGAGGCAGTGCTGCGCCACTGCCCTTCTCGGTACGCGATGCCGCTCATGCGGCGTAGAGGCTGTCGAGGATAGCGGCGTAGCGCTGTGCGATGACGCTGCGCTTAGCCTTCAGGGTGGGGGTGAGCTCTCCGGAGGCCAGCGAGAATTCCTGGTCCAGCAAGGCAATGCGTTTGAGTTGCTCGTAGCCAGCCAACGTCGCCTGGCGGGCTTGCACGCGCTGCCAGAATTGGTCGATGACGCGCGGGTCCTTGACCCAGGCTGCCGGCGCGCCGGTGGCGCCTAGGCCACAAGCAGCCGAAGCTTCCCGCAGCGCGGCGGCGTGCGGCACGATGAGGGCCACGCAATAGGGCCGACGGTCGCCGTAGACGAACACCTGGCTGATCCACGGGTCGGTGATGAGCAAATTCTCGAGCTTTTGCGGGGCCACGAATTTGCCGCCGGCGGTCTTGATGAGGTCTTTCTTGCGGTCGGTGATGACGAGGCAGTCGCACGCGTCCAGATGGCCGATATCGCCGGTGTGGAACCAGCCCTCGACGATGACCGCCGCCGTTGCCTCGGGCTTATGGTAGTAGCCCTGCATCACGTGCGGGCCGCGCGTAAGGATCTCGCCATCCTCTGCGATGCGCACCTCGACGCCGGGCAGCAGCGGCCCGACGGTGCCAAACCGCGGCACCGGCAGCCGGTTGACGGCAATGACCGGCGAGGTCTCGGTCAGGCCGTAGCCTTCCAGGATCGCGACCTCTACGCTGTCAAAAAACTCTCCGATCTCCTTGGCCAGCGGGGCACTCCCGCTGACAAAAAAGCGCAGCCGCCCGCCCAGGCGCGCTTGCAGCTTGTGCAGGACGAGCCGCCGCGCCAGGGCCTGCTGCAGCGCGAGCCCAGCGGGCAGCGCCTGCCCGGCTTGGCGGTATGCGGCTGCTTGCTTGCCGATGCCGATGGCCCAATACGCGAGGCGCTGTTTCAGCGGCGGAGCGTGCTGAATTCCCTCGCGGATGCGGGTGTACAGCTTCTCAAAAAACCGCGGTACGCCGAGCATGATGGTAGGATGCACTTCCATCATATTCTCCGGAATGGTGTCCATGCTCTCGGCATAGGCGATCTGCGCGCCCACCTGCAGCATGAGGTACCAGCCGGCCATGCGCTCGAAGACGTGGCACAGCGGCAGAAACGAAAGGTGCGTGTCGGTGTGATTGATGGGCATGACTTCCAGGCTGGCCGCGACGTTGGAGAGAAAGTTCCGGTGCGAGAGCATGACGCCCTTGGGCTCGCCAGTCGTCCCGGAGGTGTAGATCAAGGTGGCGGTGTGCTCGGGCTGCAGCGCCTGCAGCCGCTGGCTCAGCGCGGCACGGGTCCCGCGAGTCCTGCCCTGCTCTAGCGCCTGGGTCCAAGGGATCGCCGCGTGGCTGACGGTGGGCTCCATCGTGACGAGCCGGCGCAGCGAGGGGCAGCCCGCGGCCTGCAATTTCTGCAGTTGCTCTGCGGTCGAGCCGATCGCAGCCACCGGGGCGCAATCCAAACTGATGGCCCGCACACCCTCGGCGGTCAGGTTGGGGTACAGCGGCACCGACCACGCGCCGACGGCTTGGATGGCCAAATCGGCGATGCCCCATTCGGGCCGGTTCTCAGAGAGGATCAGCACGCGCTCGCCTGCCTGCACGCCCTCAGTGATCAGCCACTGGGCAAGGGCTTCCACCTCGGCGGCGGCGGTGCGCCAGGTGAGGGGCTCGTAACGGCCTTGCCGCTTCACGTGGAACAGCGGGCGCTCCCCCAGGGCTGTGGCCTGGCGGAAGAACATGGCCGGAAGGGTTTCTGGGCGCATCAACCCGAGGGTGCGCTACACAAGGCCTTGTTCTAACCACGTGTAGCGGCCGGCCATCACGTCTTGCGCTGTGCGGTAGAGCTGCGGATCGTGGTTCTGATGCAAGGTGTGAAAGGACTGGGTGATCCGCGCCCGGGCGTCTTGGCAGAACAAGTCAGCGAGCTCTACCGGGCTTTGCTCTGAGGGTTGGAATCGCACCATGGCTTGCGCTTTCGCACAGGCCGCGATCATCGCGAAGAGGTCAGCGCCGATATCCACGAGGCGGCCCAACAGCTGCTGGCGATGCGCCAGGCGCATCTGATGCTGCATCGCGCCGTGGAACAGCGCGCGCGCCAAGCGATGGCTGGAGGCTTCCACAAACCGCAAGTGGGTCGCCAGCCGCCCCTGCCCCGCGTGCTTCGGATAGCCGCTCCACGCGAGCCATTGCTGCGGGTACCACACCGCGTAGCGCGCAAACGCGCGCAGGGCGGCCTGCAGCTTATCCGTGACGCTGCGCTGCGGGTCGAGCAGGCGGCTGACCATCCGCATATGCGCGTCCAGCGCCTCGCGGGCGATAAAGAGGCGCATGATCTCGCTGGTGCCTTCGATGATCATATTAATGCGCGCATCGCGCATCATCCGCTCGACGGCATGCGGGGCCTCGCCCCGCGCGCGCAGCGAGCCGGACGTCTCATACCCGCGCCCGCCGCGGATTTGCAGCGTGTCATCAATGATGCGCCAGCTGGCTTCCGAGCAGAACAGCTTGGCGATGGCCGCTTCCAGCCGGATGTCGGTCGTCTTGCGGTCGACGAGCGCAGAGGTGAGGCCGACCATCGCGTCCATCGCAAACAAGCTGGCGGCCATGTGCCCGATTTTCACGGCGACGGCTTCATGCTTGCCGATCGCGGTGCCCCACTGCTTGCGCTCTTTGGCCCACTCGCGCACGATGCCCAGGCAGCGCTTGGCCGCCCCGACGCAGCCGGCCGGAATGGCGATGCGCCCGGCATTGAGCGTCACCAGGGCGAGCTTCAGCCCCAAGCCAGTGCCCCAAATGATGTTTTCCTTGGGCACGCGCACGTTGGTGAAGCGCATGAGGCCGTTCTGCATGCCCTTGAGGCCCATGAACTGGCAGCGCAGGCGGCACTCGACGCCCGGCATCGAGCGCTCCACGATGAATGCGGTAATCTGCTTGCGCTCTCTGCCCCCCACGGTGACCGAAGGCGTGCGCGCCATCACGACGATGATCTCGGCGATCGGCCCGTTGGTGCACCAGAGCTTCTCGCCGTTGATGACGTACGCAGCCCCATTGTCGACCAGGGTGGCGGTGGTGGCCATGTTGGCCGGATCAGAGCCGACCCCTGGTTCGGTGAGCGCAAAGGCGGATACCGCGCCCCGCGCCAGGCGCGGCAGGTACTTCTCCTTTTGCTCCGGCGTGCCAAAGAGCATGATCGGCTGGGGGGCCCCAATGCTCTGATGCGCGCTGAGCAAGACAGCGGTGGAGCTGCAATAGCCGCCGATCGTGCCGATGATGCGGTTGTAGTTGGTCTGCGAGAGCCCCAAGCCGCCATACTGCTTGGGGATCTTCATCCCGAAGCAGCCCAGGTCTGCCAGCCCCTTCATCACCGCCGCAGGGATTTCGCCGGTGCGATCGACCTCTTCAGGGTTCAGCTGCGCGCGCAGGAAGGTCTGCAGCTTGGCGATGAACGCATCGCCGATCTGGCGATCGGCTTCGTCTTGCTCTGGATAAGGAAAGGCAAGCTCGGTGCGCACGCGGCCCATAAACAGGTCGGCCACGAGGCTGGGGTAATGCCACTCGGCTTCGCGGGCAGCCTCGGTGACCTCGAGGGCCTCAGGGGAGCCTTTGCCGAGCAGCGCGGCGTTGTCAGAGGGAGCCATCATTATCGATCTTTGAACTGCGGCTGGCGCTTCTCGATAAACGCCTTGACCCCTTCGCGGCTATCCTCGCTCAAGGCGATCTTGGGAAACGCGGCCGCTTCTTTGGCCAGGCCCTGTTCCAACGGCAGGTCTACTCCGGCTTCAATGGCCTGCAAAGCGCCGGCGATGGCTACAGCTCCTTTAGCCGCGATCTTGCGTGCCAGATCTTTCGCGACTTTTAACACTTGGTCTTGCGGGACCACTTGATTGACGAGCCCCAGCCGCAGCGCTTCCTGTGCCGCGTAGATATCGCCCGTGAGAATCCATTCGGTGGCTTTGGCCTTGCCGATCAGGCGTGGCAGCCGCTGCGTGCCGCCCCACCCCGGGATGATCCCGAGGTTCACTTCCGGCTGGCCGAAGCGCGCTCGATCACCAGCCACTCTGAGGTGGCAGGCCATCGCCAGCTCCAGCCCGCCGCCGAGACACACGCCGTTGATGGCGGCAATGACCGGTTTGGTGCTGCGCTGGATTTTCAGAAACACCCGCTGGCCCAGCGCGGCCATTTCCTGTGCGGCCTCAGGGCTGCCGAGTTGGGCGACTTCCTTGAGGTCTGCTCCGGCGACAAACGCCATCGAGCCGCCGCCGGTGAGGATCACCACCTTCACGGCCGCTTCCGCGGCGAGCGCGTCCATCATCTGCCCCAGCTCTTCCAGTGTCTGGCGGTTCAGCGCGTTCACCGGCCGATGGTCAATGGTCACGATGGCCAGGCGCTCTTCGACAGCGACTTTCACGCATTCGGCAGAGGTCAGTGGCATAGGGCTCCTTATGAAATGAAGCTTAGCTCGTGTAGTCGAAAAATCCCTTTTTGGCTGCTTGGCCCCGATGCCCGGCAGCCACCTTGCGTTTGAGCAGCGGCGAGGGCCAAAAGCGCTCGCCAAACATCTTTGTGAAGCCTTCCAACTCGGCCAGCACCTTGTCGAGCCCCACCTCGTCAGCATAGTGCAGGATGCCGCCGCGGGCTTGGGGAAAGCCCAGGCCCGCGATGATCGAGAGGTCTGCATCCGCGGCCGTGCACACGTGCTCATCGAGGCAGCGGATCGTCTCGTTGATCATCGGCAGCACCAGCCGATGCGGCGTGAACTTCGTGGGGGTGGGCTGCGAGCTTTTGTAGGATTGCAGCAGGCCCTGCAGCTCGGTGTCTGGCTGCCCGGCGCGGTCACCGTAGAGATAAAACCCGGCCCCGTTTTTCACCCCCAGGCGCTTGAGCTTGGCCATGCCCTCCCAGATCGGGGCCGGCTGCATGCGGCTGCCGTAGGCATCGAGCAGCACATTCACCACTTCCTTGCAGACATCAAAGCCCAGGTTATCCACCAGCGTGAAGGGCCCCATCGGAAAGCCGAACTCGACCATGGCCTCGTCAATCTGCTTCGGGGTGGCCGCCCCTTCCTGCATGCAATAAGCCGCCTCGTTCAGATACGGCATGAGGATGCGGTTGACCAAAAAGCCCGGGCACTCATTCACCCGCACGGGCAATTTGCGCAAGCTTTCGGCAAACGAGAGGATGTCGGCAATGGTCTCCTCCGACGTCTCCAGGCCCGGAATCACCTCGACGAGCTTCATAATGTGCGCGGGGTAAAAAAAGTGCATGCCCACCACTTTATGCGGCCGCTTGGTGACGCCGCCCAGTGCGGAGATCGACAGCGAAGACGTGTTCGAGGCGATCATGGAGGATTCGGGCAGGAGCTGATCGAGCTCCTTGAAAATCTGCTGCTTGAGGGCCAGCTTCTCAGGCACGGCTTCCACCACCAGGTCTGCGTCCTTCAGGCTGTCATTCGAGGTCGCCCCGGTGACGAGCATCATTTTCTTCTCGAGCTCATCGGTGGTCATTTTGCCGCGGTCCACCCGGCGCTGGTAAATTTTGCGGATGGTGCCAAGCCCTTTGTCGACGGCGGCCTGGTCCACATCCTTGAGCACGACCGGCAGGCCGCTAAAGCTGATCACTTGGGCGATCTCAGCGCCCATCGCGCCGGCGCCGATCACGGCGGTCTTGTAGATATACATCACAGCCTCTCGAAAATGAGCGTGGCCCCCTGCCCGCCGCCGATGCAGGCGGTGGCCAGGCCGAGTGTGGCGTTGCGGCGCTTCATCTCATGCAGCAGCGTCACGACGAGCCGGGTGCCGGTGGCCCCCACCGGGTGGCCCAGCGCAATCGAGCCGCCGTTGACATTGGCGATGTCCCGGCTAAAGCCCAGCAATTGCTCGCAGGCCAGGTACGTCGCGGCAAAGGCTTCATTCAGCTCGATGAGCTGGATGTCTTTGAGGGTCAGCCCTGCTTTCTTGAGGGCCAGCGGCACCGAGTAGACCGGCCCCAGGCCCATGCGCTCAGGCTCGAGTCCGGCAAACGCGTAGGCGCGCAGTTTCGCCAGCGGTTTGTAGCCCAGCGCCTTGGCCTTCTCCAGCGACATTACTAGGGTCATCGAGGCGCCATCCGCGTTGAAACAGGCATTCCCAGGAGTGACGGAGCCGTGCTCCTGAAAAATCGCCGGGTATTGCCCGAGCACTTGTTCGTTCAGGCCGGGATTGATGCCTTCATCCTGCGTGAAGGGCTCTGGCGGCAGCTCGCGGCCCATGGCGCGCTTCGGGATCATGACCGTCACCACTTCGTCTTTGAACCGCCCCTCGCGCGTGGCGCGGAAGGCGCGCTGGTGCGAGAGCAGTGCGAATTTGTCCTGCTCGGCGCGGCTGATGGCGCACTCCTTGACGACATTCTCCGCGGTCTGGCCCATGATCTGGCCGCAGATGGGGTCGGTGAGGCCCTCCCAGATCGTATCGATCATTTCGGCATGGCGCAGCCGCTTGCCCCAGCGCATGTCGCGGCTGACGTAGGGCGAGGCACTCATGCACTCCGCTCCGCCGGCAATCTGCACGTCGTGGTCGCCGCAGGCGATGTTTTGGGCGGCGTTCACCAGGGCCTGCAGGCCGGAGGCGCAGTTGCGCTGCACGGTGTAGCCAGGCACTTCCTTGGGCACGCCGGCACGCAGGGCAATCACGCGGGCGATGTTGGGCGCATCGGAGCCCTGCCCCACGCAGCCGACGATCACTTCTTCCAACTGGGCAGGCTTGAGGTTGGTGCGCTTGAGCAGCTCTTTCAGGGCGGCCGCGCCGAGGTCCTGCGCGGTGAGCTGTTTCAGGGCCCCGCCGAAGACCCCATGCGGCGTGCGCACGCCCTCGACGATTACGACGTCCGTAGACATAGGCACCTCAGAAGTTCTCTCATCCTACTGGGCATGCTCGGCATTGTCAACGCTGCGCACGCGCGTAATTCGTTTCAGCTCTGGGAGATACTGCAACGCCACCTCTTCCCCGCGCTGGATGAATTTCTCCGGGCTGAAGAACTCCAGCCAGTTGGCCTCTGGGAGGGTGGGCCGCAGCGTCAAATCCGCCTCGCGGCAGGCGACCTCGGCGATCTGGTACTCCATGGCCTGCATGGAGCGCATGATCACATCAAACACCAGGGGGGTGATGCTGCGTACGATTTCCTGCCGCGCGCGCGCCAGCAGGCGGATGAGCAGGCTCTTGGACGCCAGCTCGACGTCGTGGTCCAGCCGCCGCAGGCGCCGCTGCTCGCGGTGGCGCACCAGCTCCACCGTGGTGGGAAACACGTTCACGGCAATGACATGGTGAGCCCCTGCGCGCTTCAGCACGCTGATAGGCACCGGATTGACCACGCCGCCATCCAGGCACACGCGGCCCTCATGCGTCACCGGCTTGAAGATGCCGGGAATCGACACCGAGGCGCGTACCGCATCGGCCACCGGTCCGGAGTCAAAGACCACTTCTTCCCGGGCCATCGGGTTGGCGGCGATTATTTTCAGCGGGATGCGCGTATCCTCAAAGGTTTTGTTGGCGAAATCCGTGCGCAGCTTCTCCATCAGCCGCGCGCCCTGAATCGGTCCGCCGGAGAGCGGCCCGAGCATGATGCCAAAAGAGATCGTGACCAAGAAGCCGAACAAAAAGCCGATCCAAAACCCGGCGATCCAGGTGAGCATCAAGCCCGCCGCCATCCCCACCAGGATGCTGAAGACCGGGATGCCCACATCCAGGAGGAAGAGCTTGTGCACGTTCCAGGGGTTCTTGTACCCCAGCGCCATCTGCTCCAGCTCCGCGGCCGACATGCCGCAGGCCCACAGCCCGCCGACGAGCGAGCCGATACTGGAGCCTGCGATCAAATCGATGGGAATCTGCTCGCGCTCGATCACTTTGAGCACGCCGATGTGGGCTAAGCCCAGCGCTGCCCCGGAGCCCAGGGCGAGCCCGATCAGCATACCGCCCAGCTCGCGCGCGATATGCCGCACGGCGAGCACGTAGCCGGCGTCCCGGCGCGCGAGCAATGGGGTGAGCCGCTCGAGGGTGAGAGGGCCAGAGGCGCTGGCGAGATGCGGCAGCGTATGCACGACCGGCCGCTTGAATGCGGCCTTCACGGCCTGCAAGGCCTCGCGTCCGATCTCTTGCCGCAGATTGAGGATGAGCTGCAGCCGCGTGTCCCAGTCGGGCATGGTGCTGGCCAGCTGCTCCATCAGGGCGTTGGCGCGCAGGATGTCATCGCGCTCGGTGCCGCTGAGCAAAAAAATACGGTCCGATTGCGTGAGGGCCTTGGTCGTTGAGGGGCCGAAGGCCAGCGGCAGGTCCAGCAGCACGTACTCGTAGCGGCTGGTGAGCAGGCTCAGCAGCGGGGCGATGGCCTGCTCGCTGCCTGGGGTCATCAGCTCATGCGCTGCCACGACGCTGAAGCCCAGCGCGTGGGGACGGGTGGCTTGCTGCACCATCTCCTCGGTGCTGAGGCCCAGCAGCGAGCCGGTCACCGCCCCGGCGGCATACCACTGCCCTTGCCCGGTGTCAGGCGCGTTGCAATCCACCACGACGACTTCCTTGCCGGTCTCCGCGCGCAGCAGGGCGCCGAGGGCGACGGCGAAGGTGGTGCGGCCGGCGGCCTTCGCACTGCCGCAGAGGGCGACAATGGTGGCTTCAGAGAACTCCGGGTGCAACTCGCGGGTGCGCAGCCGCCTGGAGAGGATGCGGCTGAGGTACAAGACCAGCGAGGGGATACGGTTGATGACGTCGTCGAAATCCTTTTTTTCCAGCTCAAGCACCAGCGCGTCGTTGAGCGCCTCCACCGAGGCGGAATGGGTCTCCCCGGTCAGCAGCGAGATTTCGCCGAAAGAGTCGCCATTGTGCAGGACGGCGAGTACTTGCTCCGGGCCGCTGCCATCGCGGGCGATCACGCGCAGCCGCCCGGAGCTGACCATGTAGAATGCATCGGCCACATCACCCTGGCGATAGACCGATTCCCCTTTCTTGTATTCCACGAGGCGCGTGCGCTCGGCGATCAGCAGGAGTTGGTCCTCCGTGCACGAGGTGAGCACGGGAATGCGCCGCAGGATGGCGACCTTGTTTTCCGGGCGGGCAAAACCCGAGGTGGTCATGCGCCTCGCGCCCTGCGCTGCCACGCCAGCAGGCGGGAGGGATGGTTAGTAAACAGGCCGTCCACTCCGCAGCGCTGCAACGCAGCCGCCTGCCGCGGGTCATCCACGGTCCAGGCGTAGACGCGCAGCCCGGCGTCATGGGCGCGCTGCACACGCGCGCGCGTGACGATGGGGACGCGGGGATGCCATGAGGCGCAGCCGAGGCGGATGGCGCGTGCGAGAGAGGCAGTGGGAAACCGGCGGCAGATCAGCGCGAGGGGAAACCCCAGCGGCTTGGCCCGGGTGAGGAGTACCGCGTCAAACGAGGAGAGCAGCAGGCGCTCGCGCGGCA
>JAGVGS010000084.1 GCA_020057015.1 Candidatus Omnitrophota bacterium
CCCCACGCCGGCCGCAGCCAACGACGCCGATAGTGCGGCGGGGCGAGGTCCGGCGGGGGGGGTGCGCGCGGCAGGACCCGTCAAATTCAGGCAGTACCCGAGGGGCATTTGTGTGCTTGGCATGGTATGTGCTATGCTCTGGACACTACCCTCCCAGCGGCCCAATACAGGAGGCAGCATGTCCTTGGAAGCTAAGCAAACCATGCAGCAGCGCCTGCTGCTGGCGCCCAATATTACCTTAGCCCTCGAGGTGCTGCGGCTGCCCTTGATGGAAATGCAAGGCTTCCTGCAGCAGCAAGCCGAAGAAAATCCTCTGCTTGAAATCGCCACATCCGATGAGCCTTCCAACGAGCCCGGCACGCCGGATACGCCTGAGCCCCCCACCCCAGAGAATCCCCCGAACCTGGAAAGCCCTTGGGAACGATTGGGCAGCGCCGAAGAACACACCGAAGACCCCACCCAAGATGATGGCGAACGGTTCGTCGATCAGCGGCTCGTGGCCAGCATGTCGCTGGAGGAGTCGCTGCGGCTGCAGCTGGGCTGTCAGGTGCTGCCGCCGGATCAGCGGCGCTGGGGCGAGGCGCTCATCAACCGGCTCAATGAAGCAGGCTATTTGGATAGCCCGCTGGAGACGCTCGCCGAGGAGTGGCATACGACGGTCGCACAGCTGGAGCCGGTGCTCAAAATCATCCAGCGCTTTGACCCACCTGGCATTGGCGCGCGCGACTTGCGCGAGTGCCTGATGCTGCAGCTCGAGCAGCGGCAAGCCACGGCGCACTTGGCCTACCGGATTGTGCAGGAGCACTTCCTGCTCTTCACCCAGCACCGGGTGGCGAGCTTGACGGCCGCCACGGGGGCGACGCCTGCCGAAGTCACCGAGGCCCTCAGCGAGCTCAAACATCTGAACCCTAAGCCGGCGCGTAGCTTCGGCGGCCAGCTGCCGCCGACCATTGTGCCTGATCTCATCGTGCACCACCGCGAACGGCACTACGACGTCGAACTCAATGACCAAGAGCTGCCGCGCGTCACGATCAATCGCACGTATTATAAAATGCTGCACGATCGCAAGACGCCGGAAGATGTGCGCGCCTTCCTGCAGGGCAAATTCCGCAAGGCCACGTGGCTGATCAAGGCCATTGATGAGCGCAACGCCACGCTGCTGGCGATCGCACGCTGCCTCATCAGCCTGCAGCGCGGGTTCCTCGACCAAGGGCCCGAGGCCATCAAGCCCCTCACGCAAGCCCAGGTGGCCCAAGTCGTAGGTCGCCACCCCTCCACCGTCAGCCGCGCCATTGCCAGCAAGACGATCGACACGCCCTACGGCATCTTCCGCCTGGAGCAGCTCTTTGCCAGCAGCGTGCCGCAAGAAGCGCACAACGGCGGCGGATCGATCTCCGATGAGCACATTAAGGCCGAGATCGTGCGCCTCACCGCCGGGGAGGATCGCCAGCACCCGCTCAGCGACGAAGCCATCGCCCAGCGCCTGGCGCAACGTCATATCGTGGTCGCGCGTCGCACGATCGCCAAGTACCGCACCAGCCTCAGGATCCTGCCGGCGCACCTGCGCCGCCGCCTGCAGTAACCGCCTTCCCTTGTCGCTTTCGCCTCTACTCAGGTAAGCTTGTACTTAAGTAAGACCCACTGTCCAGGTCACGGAGAATTGACTCAGACTAACAGGAGGACGATATGCCAGCAGCGGCGAGCATTAACCTGCCTAAGAGTCTGGTGACTCCTGGCTTTTTTTTACGTTCTATCTATATTTCTTTTGCAATGTTTTCATTTATAGCATCCTCCATAGCCTCGCCGGATCAACCCCTCGCTCGATATGCCCGGCGCATTGAGCAATTACAAACGCGGATGGATGGCGCCCTAGAACCGAAGCAGCGGGCAGCGATCGAGCGCCAGCTGCAGCATGTCCAGCGACTGGTGGAACGACGCCAACGGATCCTCGAACGACGGCAACATCGACAGTCGCAGCACATCCCCAAGGGGCGCCCATGAAACGCACGCTGGTAGCCGTTGGTTTGCTGCTCCTTACCGGCGTGCTAAGCCCTTGGTGTCATGCCAGTACCTATTCACTCACCACGCCTGTCCCCCAGACTACGGCAACGACCGAGGATTCGATGCTCGATGTAGCGGGGCCCCTCTCGGAAGACGCTGATTTTGACGGGACAAACGAACTCATCACGGCGGATAACACGGTCTTCTTTTACCGATTGAATGGCGCCCTGTGGCAGGACATCGCTCTCGGCGGATCCCCCTTCATCAGCATGGACCAGAAGGACTTTCATGAAATCGCCAGTTCCGGCGACGTGCTGGCGCTGCTGGCTGGATCGACCACCTTCGCCTCCCTGCCGGGATGGCCCGCGTCGGAGATTGCCGATAGCGCGATGAGCATCGCGGACTTTAACCAGGATGGCATCAACGACTACGCCTACGTGGAATACGACACCGCCTACATCCGGGGACGTCATGGCGGCCTCTTACCGGGCTGGCCTGTGGACTTGGAGGCCTCAGCTCAATTGTCCTTCGATGGATTGGCCAGCACCGTTGAAGATGCGACCCCCTTTGTGGTCGGTGATTTGGATCGCGATGGCGCGCCGGATCTCATCCTGACGGGGAGCGTTGAAAAAACCGTCTGCTTAAATCTTAATACGGATGCCCCGGTCTCCTGTGACTACGAGGATGCGTACGAAGTGGATTTGACATTGCCCAGCCTGCGGGCGCTGCGAGCCAATGGCCAACTTCTAGACTCTTGGACGGCCTCCGGCGAGGGCGAGCGGTTTATCGGGGCCCCCGTCATGTTCGCAAGCAGCTCTTCGATACGCAAAGTGCTGGTCGCCTATGCCGAAGATTGCACCCGCGACGATCCAACCTCAAGCGACCCGGAAGACGTCATTGATTACGTCAAAGCCGGTGTTCATGACTTTACTTCCAGCTTGACGAATAGTGGGAAGGCCCGTTTCAGCAATGATGATAGTGAGCCTCAATTTGGCGCCGTCGTGGGCAATGTGGACCAGGATGCCTATCCAGATGTGTTGCTGGTCGATGACGGTGTGGGTGCGTTAGCCGATGCAGATGTCGTGCTCTCCGAGCCCCCGGCGCGCGTGCATCTTTTTCGAGGCAGCGGCTTTACGAGCGAGGCCGAAGGTTGGCCCGTGCCGCTCGCCGAAGCGCCCTCAGGGCCACCCATTATAGGCGACATTGACGGCAACGGGGATCAGGAGGTGCTGATCGGTACGGCAGAGGGCATCGCGGCGTTCCATCATGACGGCGAGCCCTATCGCGTCATGCAAGGCACCGTCGATACCTTTGTCGGCGTTGTGCGTTCGGAAACCACGAATGACTACAAAAGAGATCTCTTTCCGAAAAGTCCCGTCGCCGGCACCACCAATGTCGCGGTCTATTTCAAGCGCCTGGAACTGGCAGAGAATGTCGATTACGTCTACATCTACCCTGGCAATGTGACGTTGCCACCTATCGAGCTCTTCGATGTCTGGCAAACCACGCATCCCCCCTTGATGAAGCTGACAGGCACGTATTTCGGCTGGACGCCCTCCTTTCCCGGCAGTCAAGTGCACGTCGTGTTACGCACCAACGCTTCACGTGATTATTACGGGTATATCATCGATAAAGTGATGCGCAACGCAGTGCGCAACGAGCCGTTTGCCGCTTACGCGCCCGGCGATGTCTTGGGCTCGCCCTGGCTTGGCGACGCGGATCAAGACGGTATTTTGGACTTACTCTATAACGACGGCAGCACACTTCGCTTGCTGAGATTGAACATCCCCTACCGGCCGGAATTTCTGGAATGGCCCATGTACCGGCATGATGCCCAGCGCTCCAACACGTATCTCAAGCCCCAGCCGCGCCCGGCCAATACCGCCCCGCAATTGCAGCCCATCACGAACCGCACTGTCAAGGAGGGCAACGTCCTGGCGTTGACCTTGCGGGCCTCGGATGCGGAACGGCAACCGCTCAGTTACAACGTGGTCTTTCCTGCCACGCGCCCCCCCGGCTCCCAGTACGATGCGGGCATGAAAATCTTTCGTCTAGCCCCGGCGGTGGGCTCGCTGCCCGCCACCGAAACCGGGCGGAATTACGCCCCAGTCCGTTTTACCGTATCCGACGGCAGTGCGACCGACTATGAAGATGTCGTGTTCCGGATTGAGCGCTCCCAGCCCCCAAGCTTCACGCCCGGCACGTTGAATGACCGCACGGTGGCGGAAGGTGCCAGTTTGGCATTCACCGTCACGGCGACCGATCCCAACAGTCAAGACGAGATGTTTTTCAGCGCGACGGGTCTGCCCACTGGGGCCACGTTCAGCCCCACGGGGGCCTTTAGCTGGCGCCCGGAATTCAACCAATCAAGGTCCTACGTTGTCTCCGTGACGGTGAGCGATGGCCAGCTCACCGCGACAGGGGCCTTGCGGATTACTGTCAGCGATGTGCCGGTGACCCTTTCGGGGGTGAGTGACACGCCGGATCCGCTGGGCCTCAAGCAGAACGGCAGCCTCGTGGTAGATGCCACAATTCAGGCGGGGTTGAATCATGCAGCCAATTGGACCGTGGCGTTAGCAGCCAGCTCAGCGCCCGCCACCGTGCTCAGGCGGCTGCAGGGCAGCGGGTCAAGTATTCAGGCGATATGGAACGGTAAGAATGACGCCGGGGCCGCCTTGCCCGCAGGCACCTACACGTATCAGATCACGGCCACGGATAGCGGGAATAGTCAGGCGTCGGCGAACGGTTTCATCACGATTGCGACCCTCGCTACCCTGTTTTCCGAAACGTTTGAGTCCGGGGCAACCGGCTGGGCAGCCAAGGGCTTGTGGCACGCTTCCACCGTGCGCGCCGGCAGTCCGGTGACCAGCTACGTCTATAACGACGGCGCTGATTATGATACCGGGGTAGCCAACAGCGGCACTTTAACCTCTCCGTCGATCAACCTGGCCCAGGTAACCTCCGCAACCCTGAGCTTCCGAAGTTTCCACCGCACCGAATCTTCGGCATGGTTCGATGTGCGGACGGTTGAGGTCTCCTCGAACGGCGGCACGACCTGGACCGTGTTGAAAACCCTAAGCAACGACGGTCAAGGCGTCTGGAGCACCGTCGGGGTGGATCTGGCCAGCCAACTTGGCCAGACGATTCGGGTGCGGTTCCAGTTCAATACACAGGATGCCATCGACAATGCCTACGAAGGCTGGTACATCGATGATGTCCAGGTCGTAGGCAGCACGCCCTCCAAAGACGACACCCCGCCGACCCTGAGCTTCATCAGCCCGACGCCCGAAGCCGACGCCGAGCTGGGCGCGCCGATGACGGTCAAGCTCGCAGTGGAAGCCCAGGATGCCTCCGGCATCGCAAGGGTGGAGTTCTGTGACGGTACCGCGCCTTGCATCACCGATACGACCGCCCCCTACAGCTACGCTTGGCCGATCACGAGCACGACGGCCCTCGACGCGCATAGCTGGCGCATCATCGCCCGGGACAACTCCGTTAATCAGAATCAGAGTGTCGTGCAGCGCACGTTCTATGTGCTGGATATGCAAAAGCCTGTCGTGGCCTTCACGAGCCCGGCCGCGGGCCTGCTCATCATTCCGCCCCAGCAAGTGCTGCTCGCGGCTACCGCGAGCGATAACGACGCCGTCAGTTATGTGGAATTCTATGGGACTGGCGAACAACTCATCCCCAATGACACGACCAGTCCGTATAGCTATCTCTGGAATGTCACCAATGCGACGCGGCCCGGCCAGCGGGTCTTGTTTGCGACTGCCCGAGATCGCTCCGGCAACATGCAGTCCGTCCAGCGCAATGTTACCGTCACGCGGCTCACGAACGGCCATTTCGAGAACGGTGAGGCAGATTGGGGCTTCCCCTTATTTCCGGTACCATCCGTCCAGCGCATCACACTCCCTGCCCCGCGGGGCGGGGTAGCTAAGCTCACCCTCAGCAGCCAGATATGCTCGCTCGTCCACAGCCGGACCCCTGTGCAGGCAGGACAGTCCTATCAGCTCACCGTAACGCAGAAGGCCGAAGGAGTCACCAGATATGGCATGATCCGTGTTCATTGGCTCAACGCGGCGGGGTCCAACGCAGGGCTTGCGCCCTCGGACACGCCCATATTTTACGGCACGAGCGATTGGACTACGGTGACAACCGTCATAAAGGCCCCCACGGGTGCTACGAGCGCGCAGGTTGATCTGCGCGCGTACCCAGGGACCGGGGCGGTGTATTTCGACGATGTGACCCTGTACTAAAGGGCTGGCGGGTGAGGCGATTAGGACGCGGCGGCGAGGGCGTGCGCGGCGAGCGTGGCGAACTTGGTAATCACCGCGACATGATCTTTGGTGAAGCGGCGCAGCGGGCTGTGCGAGCGTACATTCAGCACCCCGAGCACCGGCTGCGAAGGGCCGACGGCCATCGGGGCGACAATCGAAGAGACCACATCCGGGCGGGCCATCCGGTCTTGGATGCGTGGATCATCGCACGTGTCATCGAGTAACAACACCCGGCGCTCTGCCACCGCCAGGCCTGCGATGCCCTCCCCGAGCCGCCGGCGGGCCGCGGCAATCGCCCAGGGCTCGCGCAGCCCACTCGCCGCGCGCACCTCATAGGCCTCACTGGCCGGCTCGTAGACCATCACCGAGCCGCCATCGGCCGGTACCGCGGCCAAGGCAGCCTCGAGAATCGACTGCGCCAGGGGCACGGCAGGCGTCCCGTTCGGAGCATCCGACGCATCGCCACGCCTTGGCGCTTGCGCCCGGCCCAGTTCCTCCATCAGTGCTACCAGCGCTGCAAACCCGGCATGGCTCATCGTCTTCAGCGACAGCAGCGTGGAGCGACAGACTTGCTCCGCGACGCCTGATTCGGGTGCCGCGGCCGGCGGCGGACCCACCAGCAGCGGTCCTAGGACCACGAAAGC